>DATEZX010000386.1:0-5679 GCA_035255225.1 Candidatus Limnocylindrales bacterium | reverse complement strand
GGCCGGGCTCGACGATTCCAGCGTGCTCGGTGGCGCGGCCGGAACGCGGGTCTTCGAGCTCCCGGTCGTCCACGTGCCGAGCGCCGCCCTCGAGCTGACCGAGCCCGGGAGGGCCGCGCGTCGCGTGGCGCTGAGCGGGGGCCCGACGACGCTCGGGCGGGGGTCGGACTGCGAGGTCGTCCTGGCGGACGCCCACGCCTCGCGGCGTCACGCCCGGCTCGAGGTCCGAGGCGGCGTCCTGGTCCTCAGCGACCTCGAGTCGACGAACGGGACGCGGGTCAACGGCCGTCGCATCAGGGAGATCGCCCTGGGAGTGGGGGACCGGATCGACATCGGCCAGACCGTGGTCCGCGTGGTCCCGGCCGACCCGCCGGCTCGCTGACGGGGCGCCGTGGACCCGACGCTCCTCGCGATCTGGGTCGTCCGCCTGCTGTTCCTCGGGCTGCTGTACCTCTTCCTGTGGGCCGTGGTGCGGGTCCTGCTGCGCGATCTCCGCGCTGCCGCTCGGGAGCCGGTTCGCGAGATCGGCCGGCTGGTCGTCCTGGAGTCGCCGAGCGGCGAGCCCGCTGCCGGGAGCGCCTTCCGGCTTGATGCGGTCACGACGCTCGGGCGAGACGTCAACAACGCGATCGTCCTCGAGGACGAGTTCGTGTCGGCAAGCCACGCCGCGCTGACCTACCGGGGACGGGCCTGGTACCTCGAGGACTTCGACTCGACGAACGGGACCTTCATCAACGGCCATCGCGTCGAGGGTGTCGTAGCCGTGGCCTTCGGCGACGAGCTCCAGGTCGGCCAGATTCGGCTCCGGCTCGAGCGGCCCCGCGAGTGACCGGCCGGTGACGGGGCGATGACCGGCCTGACCTCGACCGCCGGGACGGGCCTCGCCGCCCGGGGCGCTCGGACCAGCCAGGCCATCCGCCCGCGGCTCCGTGGCCGGGAGCTCGGCCTCCTCGTCCTGGTCGCGGCGGCGCTCGTGGCCGGGAGCGTGTCGCTCGGCGCGACCGAGCGCCTCCAGGCTGCGCTGCTGAACGGCGATCGGCAGCTGCCGCTCGTCCTCGCGCCGGCGGATGCCGGCCTGCTCGCGGTCTACGTGGCTGCCCTCGCGGTCGCCCACGCGGCCCTGGTCCTGTCCGGTCGCCGGACCGACCAGGTCCTGCTGCCGACGGTCGGGCTCCTCGGCGGGCTCGGCCTGCTGCTCATGGAGCGGCTGCCCCAATCGCTGGCGGGCAGCCTCGGTGGGCTGGCCCAGACCCAGCTCGTCTGGCTTCTCCTCGGTCTCGCCGTCCTGACCCTGCTCGCGGTCACCGTCCGGAACGACGCCTGGCTCCGGCGCTACAAGTACACGTGGGCCGCCGTCGGGGTCGGCCTGCTGCTCCTGACGTTCGTCCTCGGGCGGGATGTCAACGGCGCGCGGCTGTCGATCGCCCTCGGGCCGTTCACCGGCCAGCCCTCGGAGCTCCTGAAGGTCATCCTCGTCGTGTTCTTCGCCGGGTACCTGTCCGAGAACCGGCCGCTGCTCGTCGAGGAGTCGACCCGGGTCGGCCCGCTTCGCCTGCCGCCGCTGCCGTACCTCGCGCCGATGGTGGCGATGCTGACGATGGCCCTCGGCATCGTCATCGTGGAGCGTGATCTCGGTGCCGCGCTGCTCTTCTACGCCGTCTTCCTGCTGCTCCTGTATGTCGCGACCGCCCGCCCGAGCTACGTGGTCCTCGGCCTGCTCGCGTTCGTGGCCGGCGCAGCCGTGCTGTACCAGTTCCCGGCCCTGTTCCCGACGATCCGAGTCCGGATCGACGTGTGGCTCAACCCGTTCGCCGATCAGGCCGGGGCCGGCTACCAGGTCGTCCAGGCCCTCCACGCCTTCGCGCGTGGCGGCATCATCGGCACCGGCCTGGGAGCCGGCCTGCCCACGATCGGCGGGCGTCCGCCGATTCCGGCGCTGCACACCGACTTCCCGCTCGCCGCGCTCGGCGAAGAGCTCGGGCTCGTGGGGATCCTCGCGATCCTCGGGCTGTACGTCGTGCTCATCGAGCGCGGCCTCCGGATCGCCGCGTCCGCCCATGACGAGTTCCGAGCCCTGCTCGCGGCCGGCCTGTCGCTCGTCATCGGGGTCCAGGCCTTCATCATCGCGGCCGGCAATCTCAAGCTCATCCCGCTGACCGGGATCACCCTGCCGTTCATCAGCTACGGCGGTTCGTCGCTCCTCGCCAACTCGGTCATCGTCGGCCTGCTCATCGCCCTCTCGGACCAGGGTCCCGAAGTCCGGCCACCGGGCCCGCCGCGGCGAGGCGTCCGGCCGCTCGCGCGGAGGCCCGCGTGACCGGCCCGGCGCGATCGCTCGCCGCGCGCCAGGGCCCCATCGGGGCGGCCCTCGTCCGGGTCGGCCTGGCCCTGGCCGTCGCCTTCGCCGGGATCGCCGGTGGGGCGGGGTACTGGCAGGTCCTCCGGTCGTCGGACCTGAGCGGGGCGCCCGATGACGCCGCCGTCATCGCGGCGTCGCGCCAGGTCGTGCGCGGGCTCATCACCGACCGCGACGGCAGGCAGCTCGCCTGGAACGCCCGCGACAGCCACGGCGAGCCATTCCGGGTCTACGCCTCGCCGGCGCTGTCCGGGGTCATCGGCTATGCCGCGACACAGTGGGGGACCGCAGGGCTGGAGCAGGCGTGGAACGCCGAGCTGACGGGCGTGCGGTCCGCCGACCCGCTGTACGACCTGACCCGCAAGTTCCGGGCCGGCGGGAACGACCCCGAGGACCTGCGGACGACCCTCGTCCTGTCGCTCCAGCAGAAGGCCGTCCAGCTCCTCGGCAGCGACCGCGGGGCGGTGGTCCTGCTCGATCCCCGGACCGGAGAGGTCCTGGTCATGGCCTCGACGCCCGACTTCGATGCCTCGGCGGTCGCCAATCCCACGACCTCGGCCAAGGCCTTCGCGGCGCTGCAGGCCGACCCATCGCGCCCGCTGTTCCCGCGGGCGACCTCGGGGACGTACGTGCCCGGCTCGATCTTCAAGATCGTGACCGCGATGGCGGCGCTCTCGAGCGGCGCGATCTCGACGTCGACGACCTATCCCCAGCAGCCGGCAGCCGAGACGACCGGCCTGCTCGTCGACGGCTTCCGGGTCCGCGACGGCCACCATCGCGCCACCGACGGGACGCCGGTCGCCTTCGACCGGGCCGTCGAAGTCTCCTGCAACATCTACTTCGCCCTGACCGGCCTCCGGACCGGCGGCCGGCAGCTCCTGGCCACCGCCGCGAGCCTGGGTTTCGGGGCCCAGCTGCCGTTCGACCTCTCGACGAGCAGCTCGCAGGTCACCGGCGGGGGCGGCAGCTTCCAGGGTGGGTTCGCCGACGAGGTCGAGCTCGCAAATGCCGCCTACGGCCAGGCGGAAACCCTCGTAACCCCCCTCCAGATGGCCCTCGTCGCCGCGACCGTGGCGAATGACGGGGTGCTTATGACGCCGCACCTGGTCCTATCGGCGAGTGGCGCCGCCGGGACGACCACGATCGCCCCCGAGGTCCTGCGGCGGGTCGTCTCGGCGTCGGTGGCCGGCGAGATCCGGGACGCGATGGTGCTCGCCGTCAACGGCCCGATCGGTCGCCTGTTCACCGCCGGCGCCCAGGTCCCGGGCGTGCAGGTCGCGGGCAAGTCCGGCACGGCGGAGCTCGATCCGGGGTCAAGCCCGCACTCGTGGTTCATCGGCTTCGCCCCGGCCGGTGACGCCCAGGTCGCCATCGCGGTCATCGTCGAGCACGGCGGCCACGGCTCGGAGCGCGCCTCGCCGATTGCCGGCGCGATGCTCAAGGCCTGGCGGGCCTGGGTGGCCGGATAGCTTCCGCGTTCGCCTCCAGGACTCGCCGGACGCGGAGGACCTCCGCGACGCCCCAGGCCTGGGCCACGCAGCCTCGAGGCTCGAACGGGTCCTCCGGCTCGAAGATCTCGGCGATCGAGCCGAGACCCCCGTCGGACAGGTGGCGAGTGAACGGCTCGATGGCCGACCGGGCCTGGTCGACGTCGCCCGTCACGCGCAGGACGGCGTCGACGTACGGCCCGATGAGCCACGACCACACCGCGCCGTTGTGGTACGCCGCGTCGCGGTGGCGACGGTCGCCCTGGAAGGTCGGCCGGTAGCCCGGGTCCGACGGGGCGAGCGAGCGCAGGCCAACCGGCGTGAGGAGCGCGTCCCGGCATGCCGCAAGGGCGCGTCGAGCGGGCTCGCCGTCGAAGATCGGATGGGCCTGCGACATCGCGAGGAGCTGGTTCGGACGGAGCTGGACGGCGTCACCGTCGGGGCCGTCGACGACGTCGGCCAGGTAGCCGAGCTCGGGCCGCCAGAAGCGCTCGGCGAACGAGGCTCGGGCCCGGTCGGCGAGATCGCTCCAGCGCGCGGCTTCCGCGGCCCGGCCTCGGTCACCGAGCCAGCCGACGACCAGCCGCAGGGCGTTGTGCCACAGGCCCTGGATCTCGACCGGCTTGCCCCGGCGGGGCGTCACGACCCAGTCGTCGACCTTGGCGTCCATCCAGGTGAGCTGCAGACCCGGGGCGGCGCCGCGCACCAGCCCGTCGGCCGCGTCGAGCCCGATGCCGAAGTCGGTTCCGCGCACGTACCACTCGAGGCCATCGACGATGCCCGGCAGCAGGTCGTCGACCAGGCTGCGGTCGGCCGTCGCCGCGTCGTACGCCCCGACCGCGGCGACGAAGGCCAGGGGCGCATCGATGGTGTGGTAGCCGGGTCGATCGTCGGGGTCGTCGGGGAAGTTGTTCGGCAGCAGGCCGCGGCGCCTGAACCGGGCGAACGACCGCA
Organism: Candidatus Limnocylindrales bacterium; assembly: GCA_035255225.1. Classification (GTDB taxonomy): domain Bacteria; phylum Chloroflexota; class Limnocylindria; order Limnocylindrales; family CSP1-4; genus UBA5189. The sequence continues at coordinate 882 of DATEZX010000386.1, read as the reverse complement.
GGATCGCGGCGGCCTCGCCCGCCCGGCCGGTGGCGAGCGTCAGGCCCGGCAGGGCGATCATCGTGTCGCGGCCCCAGTCGTTGAACCACGGGTACCCGGCGATGACCGACCGGCCGTGGATCGGTGTGCCGCCGTCCGGGTCGGGGATGGCGCGGGGGACGAGGAACTGGTCGGCGGCGAGGACGAGCTGGCGGGTGACCGGCGGTGCCGTCTCCGCGCGGGCCGCGCGGATCAGCGCGAGCTGCCGATCCTGCGCCGCCGCCAGCGAGCCGCGAGCGTCCGTGACCGCCGGTGACGCCGCCGGCCCGGCCGGCGAAGCAGCCACGCCGCGCCCGCGCGTGGCCACGGACACGGTCAGCGTCAGCGGTCGTCCGGGCTCGAGGACGGCCTCCAGCCCGAGCCCGGCGAACCCGGCCGTGCGGTCCGGCAGGCCGCGCGCCGTTTCCTCCGGCAGCGGGATCCGGCGGTGCCAGCGTCCTAGGCCAGGGCCGTCTGTGTGGAGCGAGCCGTGGTCCACCGTGACGTCCAGGTCGATCGGGCCGACGGGCGTGACGAGTCGCACGATCGCGTGCCGGGGGCTGAGCTGGCGGACCGGCGGCCGCGAGTTGCCACGCCGGGGCCGCGGGTCGTGGTGGTCGCGCGCGGTCACGAGCGGGACGACGCTCAACCGGACGGGCCGCGCCCCGTCGCAGAGCTCATAGCGGACCGACGTCGCGTTCACGCCGTGGTCCGCCCAGACCCGCCGCTCGATCGTCCCGCCGGCGACCGCGTGGGTCCACACTGGGAGCATGCCCTCGAGGCGGAACTCGACCAGCGTTCCGTCCCGGCCACCGATGAGCCTCACGGGATCGCCGCCATCGGGCGTCGCGACACGCTCCTCGA
>DATEZX010000385.1:0-13915 GCA_035255225.1 Candidatus Limnocylindrales bacterium | reverse complement strand
CTCGAGGCTAGAGCGGGTGCGATCGGGGCCACCTGGGCTTACCCTTGCGGCCGTGATCCGCGACGTCTTGCCTTGCGCGTGCTGCGGCCAGCTGACGATCCTGGGCGAATACGACAGATGCCCGGTGTGCTACTGGGTGGCCGACCGGATCCAGGAGTCCGATCCGACTCGGATCGACGGTGCGAACCGGGTGAGCCTCATCGAAGCGCAGGCAAACTACCGAACCTTTGGAGCCGCCGAGCAGGGCCACGTCGAGGATGTCCGTCGTCCGGCCCCAGGCGAGATCCCTACGGACGGGACCTGAACCCGGCTCGGGAGCGACGCCGAGCGGGTTCGAACGTGGCCTCCGGCCCGCGAGCGGGGGCAGGGGCGACGGGTTCCGTTGCAAGGCATTCGCAACACCCGCTACTTGGCCGGGACCGTGGGTGGGCCGCAGACTACGCAATCGTGAGCAAGGGCGTGCCGGAATGGCCGCCCGTGGTCACGGAGGGAGTCAGCCGGCTGTGATCGTTCGGGTCCTCACCGCTCAGGTCCCGCCTGGCAGAGTGGGCCAGTTCAACGTGTCGATGCGGCGGCAGCTGGCGATCCTGCGCGACCAGCCCGGGCTGGTCTACGTGAAGCTCGCCCGCCGCCTCGAGTCGGGCGGCGGTGAGGAGGTCGTGCTGTTCGAGGAGTGGCGTGACCCCGACTCGGTGTATGCCTGGGCGGGCGACGACCTCTCGAGGCCTCGGCTGCTGCCGGCGGCATTCGACGCGGCCTCGGAGATCATGGTGACCCACTACGAGGCCTTGGACATCGGCCTCGAGGACGACCCCGCCGATGCCTCGCGCGCCACCGGCGCCGCCGAGGGCAGCCCTGGCGCGGGCAGCCGGCGGCCTGGCGCCTAGCCGAAACCCAGGGGTCGGCGGGCGTCAGGCGCGGCCGAACAGCCCGAGCCGGCGCCGGGGGCTCGACCCTGTGGCCTCGTGCGGCACGTCCTCGCCGAGGAGCACCCGGGCGAGGAGCTGGAAGCGCTGCGCCTGGCTGGACCGCGGGGCGAGGAGCAGCAACGGCCGGCCCTCGTTGACCGCACGCTGGTACTGCATCGGATCGTGAGGGATACGGACGGTCACGGGGCGCCCGAGGGCCGCCTCGATGTCCGTCGGGGTGAGCATCTCGTGGGCGAACAGCTCGTTGAGGACGATCCGCGGCTCGGCGGTCGCGAGCCCGGTGGCCGCGAGATGGTCGAATACGGCCCGGACCGCCTTGAGCGCGGCGAACTCGGGGCTGACCACGACGACGAGATCGTCGGCCAGCGCGATGACGGCCTCGGTCGCCTCGCCGAGCCGCGAGCCGGCGTCGACGACGACGGTGGGCGACGCCGAGAGAGCCGTGTCAAGGAGCCGCGTGATCGCATCCCGGTCGAGCGTCGGCGCCGCCCCCGTCCCCGGGGCGGCGAGGATCCGGAGACCGCTCGAGTGGCGGGTCAGGTAGGTCGTGAAGGTCCCCGGATCGCCCAGCGAATGGTCGTCACGGGCCAGGTCGGCGAGCGTCATCCGGGGCTGCACGTCGAGGTGGGTGGCGACCTGTCCGATCTCGCCGCCGAGGTCGAGCAGGGCGACCTGATCGGGCTGGCGGGCCGCCAGGACGAGGGCCAGGTTGACCGCGACGGTCGTCGTGCCGACGCCGCCCTTGGGTGAGTAGACGACGACGAGGCGCCGTCCGGCCCGACGGGTAGGCATGACCACGACGCCTGGGTTCAGCTCCTGGGACCGGCGATGGCGGAGCTCGAGGGCCTCGAGGCGGGCGTCGAGCTCGCGATCGTCGACCGGTCGGGCGACGACGTCGTCGGCGCCTGCCTCGAGCAGCCGGATCCGGTCCTCGACGTTGTCCGCGGCGCTGATCGCGAGGATCGGCAGCTCGGCGAGGGACGGGACGGCTCGGATCTCGCGGCAGCAGTCCGCGAGCGAACGCGGCGGGGCCACCGCGTCGAGGACGATGACGTCGTGGTCCGCCGCGACCGCCACGACCTCGTCGGCGTCGGACGTTCGAGTGAGCGTCCGCCGCCCGCCCGCGAGGGCCTTCGCGAGGCTGTCGCTGCCGGCGTTGCCGAGGAGCAGGACCCGAGAGTCTGGCACGGTCCCCCCGTGGAGCGGGCGCGCGGACGGCGGCCCAAGGATCGTGAGGATACATCCCGGTCCGGCACCGCTCCGGCAGGGACCGCCGAGCCACCGTGCTAGACTCCCGCGGTTGCCTTTCCGCTCCACGCCGGCATGCCGGCAGCGGGGCATACCCATGGAAGGAGTGCCACGGCCGTGCGCCGTTACGAACTGATGCTCGTCTTCCGACCGGACGCGCCGGACGAGCGGCTGTCCGCGATCATCGATCGTGCGACCCGGGGGATCACCGCCGCCGGCGGCCAGATCATCAAGGTCGCCCCGTGGGGCCGCCGGCGGCTGGCCTATCCGATCGAGCGCCAGCGCGAAGGGTCGTACCACATCATTGTCTTCGAGTCGCCCGCGCCCGCGGTCGGCGAGCTCGAACGGAGCCTGCTCATCACCGAGGAGGTCCTCCGCCACCTGGTCGTCCGCCAGGAGCGCCCGGCCAAGGCCATGCGCGGCGCGGCGGCGGACGAGGAGCGGCCCCTGCCGCCTGCCGAGGACGAGGCCGAGGAGGACGACGGCCGCGAGCGGATCGACGAGTCGGAGAGCGAGGCCGCCCCGGCGGCGACGGACTGACGGAGGGTCGCGCGATGGCATTCAGCAAGATCCAGATCGTCGGCAACCTCGGACGGGATCCCGAGCTGCGCTACACCCCGAACGGCCGGCCGGTCACCGAGTTCAGCGTCGCGGTCAACCAGTCCACGAAGAACCAGCAGACCGGCGAGTGGGTCGAGGCGACCGACTGGTTCCGCGTCTCGGTCTGGGGCGACCGCGCCGAGCGCGCCGCCGAGAACCTCCGCAAGGGCACCCGCGTGCTCGTCGACGGCCGCTTCCGGACCCGGGAGTACGAAACCAAGGACGGGCGCAAGGGCACGTCGCTCGAGATCACGGCTGACACCGTCCTGTCGCTCGACCGCCGCGAGGGCGGCGAGGGCACCTTCGCCGGCGCCCCCGCCGGCGGCGCCTCGAACACGGGCGGCGCCCCTCGCGGCGCCGTGGACGACACCGAGATCGACGAGCTCCCGTTCTGACGAGAGAGGACCACCGATGCCACCCAGCCGAACCTCGCGCAAGCGAGACGACTTCTACCGCGACCGCCGACGCCGCAAGGTCTGCGCCTTCTGCGCGGACAAGACCGTCCAGATCGACTACAAGGAGGTAAACCGCCTCCGCCGCTACCTCTCGGAGCGGGCCAAGATCGAGCCGCGCCGGAAGACCGGCACGTGCGCCGGGCATCAGCGCGAGCTGTCCGTGGCGCTCAAGCGGGCCCGCCACGTCGCCCTCCTGCCGTACGCGCCCGAGCACCTGCGTCCCTAGGTCGCCCCGCTGATCCAGCCGAGCGGCATGAGCCGGGCCTGACATGGCGGTCGGCCTGCTCATGCTCGGCGGCGGGCTCGTGGCCGGCGTCTTCGGCTCGCTTCTCGGCCTCGGCGGCGGGATCCTGATCGTCCCGCTGCTGAACCTCGGCTTCGGCCTGCCGCTCCGCGAGGCGGTCGGCGTCTCGTTGATCTGCGTGATCATGACCAGCGGCGCCTCGGCGGCCGTGTACCTCGAGCGGGATGTCGCGAACCTCCGCCTCGGGATGCTCCTCGAGCTGTTCACCGCCTCGGGCGCGGTGCTTGGCGGCGCCGTCGCCTTCCTGATCGATCCGCGCTACCTCGCCGCGCTGTTCGCGATCCTGCTGGCGTACGTGGCGTGGACGATGCTGCGCTCGGCGGCCCGGACCTCAACCGCGCCAACGTCGATGCCGACAGGTGACGATGGCCCGCCCGGCGCGCTTGATCCGTCGGGCCCGTCGGATGCACCCGGCTCGCCCGGCGAGGTCACGGCCGTCGCACTGGCCCCCGTCGCGCCGGCGGCCCACGACCATCCCGACGGCGGCTTCGTCGACCGGCTGTCCCGGCCGGGCTACCACGTCCGTCGACTCCGCCTGGGGGCGGCGATCGGGGTGGTCGCCGGGATCCTGTCGGCCCTGCTCGGGATCGGCGGCGGGATCGTGAAGGTCCCGATGATGAACCTGCTGATGGACGTGCCGCTCCGGGTGGCAACCGCGACGAGCAATCTCATGGTCGGGATCACCGCCTCGACGAGCGCGATCGTCTACCTCCTCCGCGGCGGCATCGATCCGTTCGTCGCGGGGCCGACGGCCGTCGGGGTGTTCCTGGGAGCGACGCTCGGCTCACGGACCGCCCACCGCGTGGACCTGCGCCTGCTGCGGTGGCTGTTCGTCGCGGTCCTCCTCTACACGGCGTTCCAGATGGCGCAACGGGCGATCGCGCCATGATCGGCGGACGGCCGACGGACGCGGGCGAGCACCCGATCGAGACCCGGATCGGCCAGGTCCTGGGCATCGGGACCCTGATCGCCGTGATCCTCCTGGCCGTCGGGAGCCTGGCGCTCCTCGCCGCCGGCCGGTCGCCGCTCGACCCGGCGCCGGCGCTCGACCTCGGGCGCCTGGCCGACGACCTGGCGCGGGTCCAGCCGGCGGCCCTGCTGTGGCTCGGCCTGCTGCTCGTCGTCATGACGCCCGCGGCCCGCGTCGTCGCGGCGCTCGTCGGCTACCTCGGCGGCGGGGAGCGGGGGATGGCCGTCGTGGCCGTGCTCATCCTCGTCGTCATCGCGGCCGGCGTCGCCGCCGGGACGATCGGGGCCTAGCGGTGCTCGACCTGGCGGTCCTGGCGATCGCGTTCCTCATCATCCTCCTCGGCGCCGAGCTGTTCACCAACGGCGTGGAGTGGTTCGGGCGGAAGCTCGGCCTGGCCGAAGGCGCGGTCGGCTCGGTCCTCGCCGCGGTGGGCACGGCCCTGCCCGAGACGACGATCCCGATCGTGGCCATCCTGTTCTCGTCCGGGGCTCACTCCAGCGAGGTCGGCCTGGGCGCGATCCTGGGCGCGCCGTTCATGCTCTCCACCCTGGCGATGTTCGTGACCGGCGCCGCGGTCATGTGGCAGGCCCGCCATCGCGAGGCCGGCGATGTCATGCCGATCGACGGGACGGTCCTTCGAGCGGACCTGCTGTCGTTCGTCGCGATGTACGGCCTGGCGATCGGCGCCGCCCTGGTGCTGCCGACGGAGCCAGGCTGGCCGAAGGCGCTCGTGGCGCTCGTCCTGTTGCTGGCCTATGGCCGCTACGTGGGCCAGCACTTCCAGGCCGACCCGTCGATCGACCTGGACGATCTTGCCCCGCTGCGGCTCCATCGCCTCGACAGGGCCGGCCACCGCGTGCAGCCGGCCGAGCCGCGCCTCCGGATCGTGAGCGTCCAGGTCCTCGCTGCCGTGGGTTGCATCGTCCTCGGCGCGGTCGTCTTCGTCGACGCCGTCGACAACATCGCTCGGGCGGTCGGAATCAGCGAGGTCCTGCTGGCCCTCGTCATCGCGCCGATCGCGACGGAGCTGCCCGAGAAGCTCAACTCGGTCATCTGGATCCGGCAGGGCAAGGACACGCTGGCCATCGGCAACATCACCGGGGCGATGGTCTTCCAGTCGGCGATCCCCGTGTCGGTGGCGCTGCTGTTCGCTCCGGAGGCCTGGTCGATCGCCTCCGGCAGCTACACCGCGTTCGCGTCGGCGGGGATCGCCCTCCTGGCGACCGGCCTGATCTTCGGGCCGGCCATTCGACGCGGGGCCGTCCGGATCCGCGGCCGGCGGCTGCTGCTGGGAGGCGCGTTCTACGTCCTCTATCTCGCTCTCATCGCGGTCGTGGTCTCGCAAGGGTGACGATCGGCCCGAATCCGGCAGTGCCGAAGCGCAACCGAAACGCGCCGCTGGCACTGCCGGGAGGCCAGAAACCCGGCGCTATACTCGGCCCCGGCTCGACAGCCGACCCGCGGCCACCGCCGCGACCACGAGGAGCGACGCCTCGAATGCTCACCCAGAAGCCCGAGGGAGCCAAGGGCGCCGGCCCGGCCGCTTCCCGTACTCCCATACGCGTCGACCAGCTGATCAGCTACTTCGAGGGCCAGTACGTGCCCCTCGGCGAGGCCAAGGTCGGCATCATGACCTCGGCCTTCATGTACGGCACCGCGGTCTTCGAGGGCATCCGCGCCTACTGGAACGCCGACGACCACGTCCTCTACGGCCTCCGCTTCCGGGAGCACATGGAGCGGATTCGCCGCAACGCCGGGATCCTCATGATGACCGGCCTGCCGCCGATCGACGAGCTCGTTCGGATCGCCGTCGAGCTGTGCCGCCGCAACGAGTTCCAGGAGGATGTCTACATCCGGCCGGCGATCTACAAGTCCGGTACCGCGGTCGGGGTCAAGCTCCACGGGATGCCCCACGAGATCTGCATGTTCGCTGTCCCGTTCGGCAACTACGTCGACGTCGACAAGGGCATCACGATGATGACCTCGACCTGGCGGCGCAACGCCGACGACGCCATCCCGGCCCGCGGCAAGATCACCGGCGGCTACGTCAACATGGCCTTCCAGAAGACCGAGGCCGAGCTCAACGGCTTCGACGAGGCCCTCGTCCTGACCGCCGACGGCTCGGCCTCAGAGGCCTCCGCCGCCAACTTCTTCCTCGTTCGCGACGGGGTCCTCATCACGCCGCCGACGACGGACGACATCCTCGAGGGCATCACGCGCGCGGGCGTCTTCGAGATCGCCGCGGCGCTCGGTGTCCCGACCACGGAACGGTCGGTCGACCGGAGCGAGATCTACGTGGCCGACGAGATGTTCCTGTGCGGCACCGGGGTCCAGCTGGCCCCCGTCGTGGAGCTCGACCACCGGCCGATCGGCGGCGGCGTCGTCGGCCCCATCAGCCGCGAGGTCCACGACACGTACTTCGCCGCCGTCCGCGGCCAGGACAAGCGCTTCCGGCACTGGCTCACACCGATCCCGGCGAGCTGAGCGTCTCGGACCGAGGGCCATCCCGAGGCTGGACCTCGGTCTTCGGAGGGCGCCTGTCGGGTCGGGCGCGCGGATGCTGCGCTATGGCACCGGAGGCGGGGTCAGCGTCGGCGTCTGGCGGCCGGTGATGACGATGAAGTCGACGTGCACGAGCGGATCGGTCACGGGCTGGACCGTGACGCCGAAGACCTGCTGGAGCGCGGCCGCGGTGAGCGGGTCGGTCCCCTCGGCGCCGTTGTAGGCCTTGATCGTGGTGGTCGGGAGGCCGGTCGTGTCGGGCCGCTGGGCGGGCGCCGTGGCGGCGATCCCGAGATAGTCGAGGTAGGCGGCGAGGGAGGCGGCCTGGCCCGACCGCCCCGAGCCGTTCAGGACCCAGGCCGTCGCCCCCTCCTCGGCGATCGCGTCGTGTGCCTCGGCGAACGCCGGATCGACGGTGAACGCCGCGCGGACCGCGGCCCGGATGCGGCTGACGTTGGGCTCGATGATGTAGCCGCGGACGGGATCGCTGCCCTCGGTGCCGTAATAGGGCGGGGTGAAGATGACCGACCGGATCGATCGCGCGTCGATCCCGGAGGCGACCTGGAGGAGCTGTGGCACGAGGCTCGGCGGGATGTCCGTCCGGACCGATTGCTGGATGGCCGCCGTCAGCTGGTCGAGTGACGGCAGGATGCTCGCGATGTCGGTCTGCTCCCGCAGCGAGACGAGGACGCGCTGCTGGCGGGCGCCGCGGTCGAAGTCCGACGACTGGTGGCGAGACCGGGAGTACCGGAGGGCCGCCGCGCCGTCCATGTGCTGGAGCCCGGCCGGGATGTAGAGCCGCTGGAGGGTGCCTCCCGGGACGGGGTAGCGGTCGTCGACGACCGGGACCTGGACGTTGACGGTCACCCCGCCGAGGACGTCGACGATCTTCGTGAAGCCGCCGAAGTTGACCTCGACGAAGTAGTTGATGTCGAGGCCGTAGAGGTTGCCGAGGATCGCCTTCAGGCCGTTGTAGCCCGGCTGGTTGGTCGCGGCATTGCCGGGGTACCAGTCGGATCGGTTGTGGACGGCCGACCACCAGGCGTTGATCTTGCCCTGGAACGTCGAGCCATAGACGTTTCGCGCGGGGCCCGGCGGGATCGGGACGTCGACGGTGTCGCGAGGCAGCTGGAAGAGCACGACCTGGTGGGTCGTCGGGTCGATCGAGACCGTGATCATCGTGTCGGTGTTGTGGGCGCCGCCCTGCTCGTCGACGCCGATGAGCAGGATGTTGAGGCGCGACTTGCCGTCCCACGGCGAGCCCGGGGTGGCTGAGGCGATCGGCGGACCGACCGTCCCGGGCGCGCTCGGCACGCCGCCCTGGTCGACGCTCGGCGCGGGCTCGCCGGAGCCGCCCGGGGCTGCGGATTCGGCAGGCTGACAGACCGCCGCGTCGGTGGTGAAGACGCAGCCCACGAGGTCGGACAGCAGGCGGTCGTAGCGGGCCACGGCGACGTGGGCGACGCTCATGACCAGCAGCACCGCCGCGAGGCCGGCGATCGAGAGCATCGAGCCGGCCGAGCGGAGGGTCGCGGCCGTCCCGCCGCCGCGGGCGGCCCTCGGGTATGCCGGCGGGGCCAGCCGGTGCGCGATCCACCATGCGTCGACGGTCGCCGCGGCGCGGTAGGCGAACGTGATGAGGTTGCCCACGAACAGCGCGTCGAGGAACGATTGCTGCACCGCGAGCCCGGCGAGGTCGAACCTCGACAGGCGCAGGGCGACGCCGCCGGCGAGGGCCAGCAGCAGCAATGGCACCGCCGCCCAGCCGAGGCCGCGACGCCAGGCGCCGAGGTAGGCGTGCCCGAGGCCGGGGAACAGGAGGGACAGGAACGCGGCGACGAACCCCGAGCGCTCGCGCGAGGCGGCCGGGTGCGGGCGCTGCATCGCGGGTAGGATACGCGGACCGTCGGCAGGCGCAGCCGGGGCAGCTGTTGCCAGGGGCGTGCGTGCGACCGACGCCACGACCCAGGCGAGGTGGCATGTTCGCTCCGGTCCCGACGCGCCCCGATCTCGTCGCCATGGAGCACGAGGTCCTCGCCCTGTGGCGCGAACGCCGGACCTTCGCCAGGCTGCGGGCACAGAACGCCGGCGGACCGCGCTGGAGCTTCCTCGACGGCCCCATCACCGCCAACAACCCGATGGGCGTCCATCACGCCTGGGGTCGCTCGTACAAGGACGTCTTCCAACGCTTCCACGCCATGCTCGGCGAGGACCAGCGGTGGCAGAACGGCTTCGACTGCCAGGGCCTGTGGGTCGAGGTCAACGTCGAGCGTGACCTCGGCTTCACGAGCAAGCGCGACATCGAGGCGTTCGGGATCGCCGAGTTCGTCAGCCTCTGCAAGCAGCGGGTCCTGACCTACGCCGCGCGCCAAACCGAGCAATCGATGCGGCTCGGGTTCTGGATGGACTGGAACGACCCGGACGAGCTCCGGCGCCTGGCCGAGGAGCTGGCCGAGGCGCCCTGGAAGGAGACGACGATCCAGGGCGTCAATGGGCCCGTGACCGACTCGGTCGAGATGCTCGTCGGGCGGCTCGGGATGCCCGAGATCGGGGGCTCCTACTTCACCTTCAGCAACGAGAACAATGACCTCATCTGGGGCTTCCTGGCCGAGTGCCACCGCCGCGGCTGGATCCGCAAGGGCCACGACTCGATGCCGTGGTGCCCGCGCTGCGGGACCGGACTGTCCCAGATGGAGATGAACGAGGGCTACCAGGACCGCGACGACCCGGGCCTGACGATCCGCCTACCGCTCGTCGACCGGCCCGGCGAGAGCCTCCTCATCTGGACGACCACGCCATGGACGCTCGCCGCGAACGTCGCTGCGGCGGTCGGCCCTGACCAGTCCTACGTGCTCGTTCGACAGGGCGATGCCCGCCTGTGGCTCGGCCGCGCCCGCCTGAAGACCGCCCTGGTCGGGCCGTTCGAGGTCCTCGACGAGAAGCCCGGGGCCGAGCTCGTGGGCTGGCGCTACGGTGGCCCGTACGACGACCTGCCGGCCGTGCGCGACGCGTTCGCGACGGCGGGCTACGAGCATCGCGTCGTGGCCTGGGACGAGGTCGGCGAGGACGAGGGCACCGGGATCGTCCACATCGCTCCCGGCGCGGGCGCCGAGGACTACGAGCTGGGGACCTCGCTCGGCCTGCCCGTCATCGGCCCGATCGACGAGGACGGGCGCTACTACGGCACGTTCGGCTGGCTGAGCGGCCGCGAGGCGCCCAATGTCACCGAGGCGATTGTCGACGACCTCGAGCGGCGGGGGTTCTTCTACCACCTCGAGCCGTATCGCCATCGCTATCCGCACTGCTGGCGGTGCGGCACGCCGCTGCTGTTCCGCCTGGTCGACGAGTGGTTCATCACGATGGGCCCGGTCTACGACCAGCCCCGCGAGACGCTCACCAGGGAGCAGGTCGACGCGAGCCTCCGCTACCAGATCATGGCGGTCGTCGACCAGATCCGGTGGATCCCGTCGTTCGGCTACGAGCGCGAGCTGGACTGGCTTCTGAACATGCGCGACTGGATGATCTCCAAGAAGCGCTACTGGGGCCTGGCCCTGCCGATCTACGACTGCCAGGCCTGCGGCACCGTCGAGGTCATCGGTGGCCGGGCGGAGCTCAGGGCCCGGGCGATCGAGGGCTGGGACGCCTTCGAGGGCCACACCCCGCACCGACCCTACGTCGACGCCGTGAAGATCGCCTGCTCGTCCTGCGGCGCCCCGGTGAGCCGCATCCCGGACGTGGGCAACCCGTGGCTGGACGCCGGCATCGTGCCGTTCTCGACGCTCCACTTCCGGGAAGACCCGGAGTACTGGGCGACGTGGTTCCCGGCCGACTTCATCACCGAGAGCTTCCCGGGCCAGTTCCGGAACTGGTTCTACGCGATGCTCGCGATGGCGACGGTCCTGCGCCGCGAGCCGCCATTCAAGACGATCTTCGGCTACGCCACGCTGTTCGGCGAGGACGGCCGGCCGATGCACAAGAGCTGGGGCAACTCGATCGAGTTCGACGAGGCCGCCGAGCGGATGGGCGTCGACGTCATGCGCTGGATGTTCGCGCGGGCCCGGCCGGAGGACAACATCCTGTTCGGCTGGCACGCCGCCGACGAGGCCCGCCGCGAGCTGCTCGTCCTGTGGAACGTCTACGCGTTCCTGGTGACCTACGCCCGGCTCGCCGGATGGGCGCCGTCCACGGGCGCCGCGCCGCCGCCCGCCGACCAGCGTCCGGCGCTTGACCGCTGGATCCTGTCCCGGAGCGCCGGCGTCACGGCCGGCGTCGAGGAGCGGCTGCGCGACTACGACGCACTCGGCGCGACCCGCCACCTCCGGACGTTCATCGACGACCTGTCGACGTGGTACCTGCGCCGGTCGCGCAAGCGCTTCGTCCGGGACGGCGGCGCGGACGCGGCATCGGCCTTCGCGACGCTCCACGGGACGCTCCTGACGACCGCCCGGTGCATGGCCCCGATCCTGCCGTTCCTGTCCGAGGCGATCTACCAGAACCTCGTCGATCGCTCGATCGATGAGCGTTCGCCCGACAGCGTCCACCTGACAAGCTTCCCCGTGTCCGAGCCGCTCCGTGATGAACGCCTCGAGGCGGCGATGGCGACCGCCCGTCGCGCGGTCGACCTCGCCAGGACGCTCCGCGGCGGCGCGGGCCTGAAGGTTCGCCAGCCGCTGGCCCGGATGTGGCTGGCCCTGCCCGGTGGCGCCCTTGCGGAGCAGGAGGCCCTCCTGGCCCTCATCGCCGACGAGGTCAACGTGAAGGCGCTCGAGCTCATCGGCGATGAGTCGGCCCTCGTCGAGCGGCGGGTCAAGCCGCTCCTGCCGAAGATCGGCAAGCGCCTCGGGGCGAAGATCCCGGCCGTGATGGCGGCCGCCCGGGACGGTCGGTTCGAGATCCGGCTCGACGGCTCGGTAGCCCTGGCGGACGTCCACCTGGCGCCCGACGAGGTCGAGATCCTCGCCACCCCTCGACCGGGGACCGCCGTCGCCCACGACGAGGGCCTCGTCGTCGTCATCGACACGCAGCTGACCCCGGAGCTTGTGGCCGAGGGCGAGGCGCGGGAGCTGCAGCGCGCGATCCAGGACCTCCGCAAGGACGCCGACCTCGCGCTCGACGCCCGGATCGAGCTATGGCTCGACGGGCTCGATGCCTCGCTGGAACCGTACCTCGGCGGCGTCGCCGACGAGACGCTCGCCGACTGGGTCCACCGCGGACCGGTGCCGCCGGAGGTGGCAAGCCAGGAGGTCGACCTCGGCGCCCGCACCGTGCGGCTCGGCCTCCGCCCCGCGGAGATGCGAGCGGCATGAGCGCCTGCGCGGCCGGGCGCGCTCGCCCGGCATGAACGCCGGCCGCGGCCGCGCCGTCTGGCCGGTGTTCGTGGGCCTCGTCGCCGCGATCATCGTGGCGGACCAGCTGACCAAGGCGTGGCTGACCGGCTTCCTCGCCCCCGGTGCCTCGGTCGCGGTCGTGGACGACTGGTTGCGTCTCGTGTTCTCGGAGAACCGCGGCGGCCTGTTCGGCCTCCTCCAGGGCTCGGTTCTCGCGTTCGCCGCGCTGTCGACGGTCGTGATCGGCCTGATCGTCGCGTACCACGCCAGGGCGGGCCGCGATCCGTACCTCAGCGTGGCCCTCGGGCTGCTCACCGGCGGCGCGATCGGCAACCTCATCGACCGGCTGCGCTTCGGCTACGTGGTGGACTTCGTCGATGCCGGGATCGGCGACGTCCGCTGGTACACCTTCAACGTGGCCGACGCCGCGATCAGCACCGCAATCGTGCTGCTCCTCCTCCTGGCGGTCTGGCCGAGCCTCCGCCGAGCCCCCAGGTGAGGGCTCCGTGATGGTGCCCCCGCCGGCCGACGTCCGGACGGTCGTCGTGCCGCACGACGCCGGACCGGGGCGGGCGGACCGCTACGCGGCGGACCTCACGGGCCTGTCGCGGAGCTACGTCCAGCGCCTGATGGCCGAGGGCCGCGTCACCTCGGACGGCCGGCCGCTCCGGGCGAACGCGATCGTCGCGCCGGGCACCGCGCTGCGCGTCGAGGTCCCGCCGGCGGCGCCGGCCGAGCCGGGGCCGGAGCCCGACATCGACGTCCCGGTCGTCTACGAGGACCCCGACCTGCTCATCGTCGACAAGCCCGCCGGCCTGGTCGTCCATCCCGCGCCGGGCCACCCGTCAGGGACGCTGGTCAACGCCCTTCTCGGCCGGCATGGCGAGGCGTTCGGGGGGATCGCGGGCGTGCGCCGGCCGGGCATCGTCCACCGCCTCGACCGCGACACGAGCGGGCTGCTCGTCGTCGCCCGAAGCGACGCCGCCCAGGCCTCGGTCATGGCCCAGCTCAAGGCCCGGCGGGTCAAGAAGACCTACCTGGCGCTCGTCCAGGGATCGGTCGCGGCGGCAGCGGGGCGGATCGAGGCCCCCATTGGCCGCGATCCCGGGCATCGGACGCGGATGGCCGTGACGGCCGCGGGGCGTCCCGCGACGACCGGCTACCGGGTCCGCGAGCGGTTCGATGGCTGGACGCTCCTGGAGCTCGACCTCGTCACCGGCCGAACGCACCAGATCCGGGTCCACCTTGCGGCGATCGGGCATCCCGTCGCGGGCGACCCGGTCTACGGCGGCGGCACGAGCCGGCGCGGGCCGGACGGCCTCGCGCGGCTGTTCCTCCACGCCTGGCGCCTGGAGCTGGCGTCGCCCTCGACCGGCCGGCTCATCCGCGCCGAGGCGCCGTTGCCGGCCGAGCTCGAGGCCGCCCTCGAGCGGTTGCGTGGCCGTCGTGCCTGAGCCGGCCGTGGCCGGAACCGTGGCGCGGGGGGCACCGGCGCCCGGCGCGCCCGGGGCCCTGCTCGTCATCGTGTCGGGCCCGTCCGGGGTCGGCAAGGACACCGTCATCGAGGCCCTGCGACGCCT
>DATEZX010000384.1:0-3208 GCA_035255225.1 Candidatus Limnocylindrales bacterium | reverse complement strand
CGGCCGATGCGGCTCGCCGAGATGCCGAGCGTGAGCGTGCCCGCGCAGAGGCTGCCGTCGCGCTCGGCGAGCGGCGCCTGGCCCAGATCGAGGCGGCGGCGGCGAATCTCGCCGGTCGCCGGGGTGCGGTCGAGCGGGCCCGGAGCGCCTCGGCAGGAGCGGTCGAGGTGGCGTCCGAGGCGGCGGCGACCGCGATCGCGCGCCTGGAGGCGCTCCTGGCCGAGGACGCCGAGGATCGTGGCCGGCTGGGCGACGCCGAGCGGGCCACCGCGACGGCTCGTGAGGCCCTCGGCGAGGTCCAGGGCGCGGTACGACTTGCCGAACGCGAGGAGCTCGAGGCGCGGCTCGCGCTCGAGTCGCTTCGTGAGCAGCTGCTCGTCGAGCTCGCCGGCCTGGGTGACCTGGGGCTGCGGCACTTGCGGGCCGAACGTCGAGGCGAGGCTCCCGAGTCGAACGCCGACGACCAGTCGCTCGCCACCGCTGTGGCTTCATTCGCCGACTCCGGGTCGCCTGCCGAGCCCGGGTTGCGGGCCGGGACCGACCTCGCGGACGAAGCGCCGAGTGACGTCGCCCGCCTCGAACGCGGCCTCGATGCGGCGGCGCGACGCTGGGCTTCCGAGCCGCCCGCGGCCGACGCGCCGAGCCCGGCCCGCCTGGCGTTGCTCCGCCGGCGGTTCCATGAGCTCGGCGCCGCCAATCCGTACGCCGTCGAGGAGCACGCCGCGCTGGCCGCCCGCCTGGACTCGCTGGAGTCGCAGCGGGCCGACCTCGTCGCCGCGGTCGCACGCACGCGCGAGCTGATCAGCGAGCTCGACGAGCTCATCGCGAGCCAGTTCCGGACGACGTTCGGAGCCCTCGAGCGGGCGTTCGACGCGCGCTTCCGGCAGCTGTTCGGCGGTGGCTTCGCGCGGCTGGCCCTCACCGAGCCCGGCGACCTGGCCGCGACCGGGATCGAGATCACGGCCCGCCCGCCGGGCAAGAAGGCCCAGGCCCTGGCGATGCTGTCGGGCGGCGAGCGAGCGCTGACCGCGGTCGCCCTGCTGTTCGCCATGCTCGAGATCCGGCCCGTCCCGTTCTGCGTGCTCGACGAGGTCGACGCGGCGCTCGACGAGGCCAACATCGGGCGCTTCACCGACGCCCTGCGGGAGCTCGGCCAGCGGACGCAGTTCGTCGTGATCACCCACAACCGCGGGACCATCGAGACCGCCGACGCGCTGTACGGCGTCACCGTCGGCGACGACTCGATCAGCCGCGTCATCAGCCTGCGGCTCGAGGATGCCACCGCGCTGGCCGAGGCCGCGACGGCCGAGCGGCGCAGGGAGCCGATCATCCCTGCCGGGCTGGCCACGAGCGCCGCGGCACCGGACGAGGCCGGCTCGGCGGGCTCCGAGGTAGCCTCATCGACGTGACCGACGCGACGGGGGCCGCGCCACTCGATGCCGGCCTCGCGAGGAGCCGCGGCGGATTCATGGCTCGATTGCGGGGGCTGCTGGGCGGCGAACGCGTCCCCGTCGAGATGTGGGCCGACGTCGAGGAGATCCTCATCGCCGGGGACGTGGGAGCCGGGCTCGCCATGCGGGTGGTCGAGGGCGCGCGGGCCAGGACCCAGCGCGACGCCGGCCTCGGTGCAGAGGCTGCGGTCCGGGCCGAGCTCGAGAGCCTCCTGGCTGGGCCCGGCCGGCCGTCCGCGGGGGCATCCCAGCCCGTCGCCGGGCCGCGCGTGATCCTCGTCGTCGGGGTCAACGGCACCGGCAAGACGACGACGATCGGCAAGCTCGCCTACCTGGAGCGCGCGGCGGGCCGGCGCGTGCTCCTGGCCGCGGCCGACACGTTCCGCGCGGCGGCCATCGAGCAGCTCCGGGTGTGGGCCGACCGGACCGGCGCCGAGCTCGTCGCCCATGCGCCCGGCGCGGATCCGGCGGCCGTCGTCTACGACGCCCTGGATGCGGCCGTCGCCCGTGGCGCCGACACGGTGATCGCCGACACCGCCGGCCGGCTCCACACCAAGGTCAACCTCATGGACGAGCTGGCCAAGATCCGGCGGATCGTCGGCCGTCGCCTGCCGGGTTCTCAGCCCGAGACGCTCTTCGTGCTCGACGCGACGACCGGCCAGAACGGCCTCGCCCAGGCGATCGCCTTCGACGAGGTCGTCGGCCTCACCGGGATCGTGCTCACGAAGCTCGACTCGACGGCCCGGGGCGGCATCGTCTTCGCGATCGTCGACCGCCTCGGCGTTCCCGTCCGCTACGTCGGGCTGGGGGAGCGACCCGCGGACCTGGTCCCGTTCGACCCGCAGGCGTTCGTGGCCGCCCTGTTCGAGCCGACGGGCGCGATCGCGTGAGGCGAGTCGCGGGGGGGCGGGCCGGGCTCGCCGGCCGACCGACCGGGCACCCTCGCGTTGCGTGGCTCGCGCTGACGATGGCGCTGCTCGTCGTCACGACGGCGTGCGAGCCCGCGCCGTCTCCCGCGCCGACCCCGACCTTCACGCCGGAGCCCACGCCGACGACGACGACGTTCAAGCTCGGGATCACGGTCTGGTACGCCGGGCTCGTCATGGCGTTCGACACCGCGACGGCGGTGCTCGACGAGCGAGGCGGACCGGTGGCGGTCACCGTCCACCTCACCAACCCCGGCCAGGACGACGTGACCCTCGACTTCCCGATTTCGCTGACCGTCGGCGACGCGGCGTTCGAGACGACTCGCGAAACCGTCCTCCCGTCGGTCGCCGCCGGCAAGACGGCCTTCACGACGCTGCACTTCAACGTCATCGGCGAGACGTTGGTCGAGGACGCGGTCCTCCGGATCGGGGCGCCCGGGAAGCACCAGGGGATCGTCCCGCTGACCCCCGGGACCGTCGCGGCCGTGGCCCTCGAGCCGCTCGAATTCGTCCCCCATGGGACGGCCGCGGCTGGCGACCTCCGGCTCTCGGTCTCGCATGGCCAGCTGCGATGGGACCTGCCTGACTGGGCCGCCGAGCTGCCGGCGGCAAGCGCCGCGTTGACCCTGACCTATGACGTGACCTACACGGGCACGTTCAGCGGCGGCACGCCGTTCACCGCCGCCAACGTCGGACTCCAGCTGCCGAACGGGCAGGTCCTGGCTCCGCGGGACGACGGCCGGATCCAGTCGAGCGTCGCCATCGGCCCGGGCCAGACCGTCAGGCGGCTGGCGACGCGCTTCGAGATCCCGGCGAACCTGCCCGGCATCT
>DATEZX010000383.1:0-3712 GCA_035255225.1 Candidatus Limnocylindrales bacterium | reverse complement strand
AGCGGCACCGATCGGAGTGGCGGCATCGCCAGCGATCGGCCGTCGAGGCTCACCGACCCGTCGGTCGGGCTGACCGCGACGGCCGCCGTGGCGCGGTTCAGCGCGAGCGATCCCCGGCTGAGCCGGCGGGTCCCGGCCACCGGAATGAAGGTTCGGGCGCTGTCCAGGTGCACACGGAGGCCATCGACGTCGGCTGAGCCGGACACGAACGTGACCGCGACCGACGGCGCGGCATGGGGCAGGCCGGCCCAATCGGGCCGGTAGCGCGTCGGCTCGGCGTTGCGGACCGACGCGTTGCCTTCGCCGAGCGGCGCCCAGGCGAGGTGGCCGCCCTTCACGACGAGCCACGGCTTGACCCCGAAGTAGCCCGGCTTCCAGAGGACCACGTCGGCGATCCGGCCGGCCTGGAGCGAGCCGACGTGGGCCGCGATGCCGTGGGTGATGGCCGGCTCGATCGTGACCTTGGCGAGGTACCGCAACACCCGACCGTTGTCGTCAGCCGCCGGGTCGGTCGGGTCAGGCTCGTCGGGCAGGCCCGCGTGGCCGGTCCCGGCGGGCGTCGAGCGCCAGGCCTTCATGGCGTCGGCGAGCTGGAAGGTCCGCCGGACCGTCTCCATGATCCGGCCCATGCCCTGCGAGTCGGAGTTGACGATCTGGATCGCGCCGAGCTCGTGGAGCGGGCCCTCGGCCATCATCGTCGCCGGGTGGAGGCGCTCGCGGACCAGCTCGACGTCCTCGGCGATCGCGAACGAAGCGCCATGGGTCACCGCGGTCATCGGGATGGCCTCGGATCCGGCGGTGAGGCCGTACGGGATCGTCGGCGTCGTGGACGAGCAGATGACGTTGGGCTCACGGACCAGGCCGATGAGGTCGGGCACGTGGCCACCGCCCGAGCCCTCGACGTGGTAGGCGTGAACGGTCCGGCCGGCGATCGCCGCGATCGTGTCCTCGAGCTCGGCGCTCTCGTGGAGGCCGTCGGTGTGGAGGCTGACCGAGACGTCGTGGTCGTCGGCGAACGCCAGCGTCGCGTCGATCAGCTCCGGGTAGGCCCCGAAGTCCTCGTGGATCTTGAAGCCGACCGCGCCGGCGTCCAGCAGGGCCTCGAGCGAGGCGTGCTCCGTCGACCGAGCGTTGGCCTGCAGGCCGACGTTGACCGGCCAGCCCTCCAGGCCGCGCAGCGTCCGCTCCATGGCCGCGGGCGGCTCGTTGAACCCGGCGCTGACGAGCGTCGTCACGCCCGCGGAGAGGGCGGCCGGCATGAGGTTCGGGCTGATCGTGTGGACGTGGGTGTCGATGGCTCCGGGGGTCGCGATCAACCCGTAGCCGGAGAGTCGGGCCGTGTGGGGCCCGATGACGAGGTCGATGCCGTCGCTGATCGCCGGGTTGCCCGCCCGCCCGATGCCCGCGATGCGGCCGTCCTTGACCCCGATGTCGGCCTTGACGACGCCGATGCGGGAATCGACGACGATCGGCCCGACGATGACGAGGTCCAGCTCCGACGCCGTCGCCGAGCCGCTCTGGGTCAGCCCGAGGCGAAGGTTCTTGGCGTAGCCCCAGATCGGCTCATCGCCCGCTGCCTGGCGGTCTTCCTCGACCCGGACCCACAGGTCCGTGTCGCCGAGACGCACCCGGTCGCCGACGCCGGGTCCAAAGCGGGCGAGCCGCTCGGCCCGGGACAGGCGAGTCATCGGCGGCCGCGAGCCGTGTGGCTCACGTCCCGCCGCGGAAGCGGACGAGGGTCACGGTGCGCTTCTCGCCCGGCGCCCATCGCTCCGAGGACCCGGCCGGGAGGTCGAGCCGGAAGCCGGTGGCCGCCGCTCGCTCGAAGGTCAGGCGAGGGTTGACCCGCTCGAACGGGAAGTGCGACGACACGCGGATCGCGCGCCGCGACGTGTTCTCGACCAGGAGCGTCCGGCGCTCGAGGCCCGCCGTGGGATCTCGTGGCTCGTCGGCGGCCGGGCGGACCGCGCCGGGACCCTCGCCGCCGGCCGGCCCGCCGGTCCCGGCGCCGGCCTGCCCCCGGAGTGGGTCGAGCAGGACGACGAGGCGGGTGCCGTCGTCGAGGAGGACCTCGAGGCGGACCTCCGGCACCAGCTCGCGGACGCCCGGCAGGACCTCGTCCGGCGAGACCGCGGCCAGGCCGGCCAGCTCGACCTCCTCGTAGGACGAACCGGCGCGCGCGGCCTCGAGCATGGCGTCGCAGACCAGCGCCACGGCCTCGGGGGCGTTCAGCGGGATGCCCGCGGCGCGATGTCGCCGCGCCAGCTCGGCGGCGCCGAAGATGAGGAGCCGTTCCTCCTCCCAGGGCGTCAGCAACACCCGCGCATCGTAGCCGTCGGGCCGCTGCCCGAGCGCGGCTCGGCGAGGCGGTCAGCGCGCGGCGAGGCGGTCAGCGCTCGGCGAGCCCGTCAGCGCTCGGCGAGCCCGTCAGCGCGGCGATCAGGCCGATGCGCCGGCGAGGGCCGGCTCGGGCGTCACGATCGTGCCGGCCTCACGACGCAGCATCCGCGCCGCGTCGGCCAGCGAGCCGATGGCCGCGAACCCACCGTTGGCGAGCACGAACCGTCGGGCGGCCTCGACCTTGGGGCCCATCGAGCCGGGCGCGAACGACAGGCCGGCCAGCGATGCGGGGGTGGCAGACCGGATCGGTCGCGCCCTGGGCGTGGCCCATTCCTCGTACGCCGCGTCGACGTCGGTCAGCATCAGGAACGCGTCGGCGTGGAGCGAGGTCGCCAGGAGCGCGCCGGCGAAGTCCTTGTCGATGACCGCCTCGACGCCCACGTACCCGCCGCCCTCGGTCCGCACGACCGGGATCCCGCCACCGCCCGCGCAGACGACCAGCACCCCCTCTCGCACCAGGAGCTCGATGACGCCGATCTCCAGGATCGTCCGCGGCTGCGGCGACGGCACGACCCGCCGCCACTTGGCGCCGTCCGGTGCGATCGCCCAGCCCTTCTCGGCGGCGTGGCGCTCGGCCTCCTCACGCTCGTAGACCGGGCCGATCGGCTTCGTCGGATGGACGAAGGCCGGATCGTCCGGCGCGACCTCGATCCGGGTCAGGAGCGTCGCGAGCGGACGGCCGGCCGGCAGCAGGTTGCCGAGCTCCTGCTCGACGAGGTAGCCGATCATGCCCTCCGTCTCGGCGTCGAGGATGTCGAGCGGATACTCCTCGTCGGGCCGGTAGGCCGCGTTCTGGAGCGCGAGCAGCCCGACCTGCGGGCCGTTGCCGTGCGTCAGGACGAGGTCGTGCTGGAGCGCGATCGGGAGGAGCGCCAGCGCCGCGGCGCGAACGTTGGCGCGCTGGTTCTCGGCGGTCAGCGGCTCGCCGCGCCGAAGCAGGGCGTTGCCGCCGAGCGCGGCCACGACGCGCATCAGTCGAGCCCTCCCCGGGTCAGGGTCGCCACGAGCACGGCCTTGATGGTGTGCATCCGGTTCTCGGCCTGGTCGAAGACGATCGACGCCGGCGACTGGAAGACGTCGTCGGTGACCTCCATCGCCTCGAGGCCGTGACGCTCGTGGATCTTCCGGCCGACCTCGGTCTCGAGGTCGTGGAAGGCGGGCAGGCAGTGCATGAACTTCACGGCGGGGTTTCTCGTCGCGGCGAGCATCGACGCATCGACCTGGTACGGTCGGAGGAGGGCGACTCGCTCGTCCCACGTGGCCTCGGACTCGCCCATCGAGACCCACACGTCGGTGTAGATCGCGTCGACGC
>DATEZX010000382.1:0-2190 GCA_035255225.1 Candidatus Limnocylindrales bacterium | reverse complement strand
TCCTCAGCCAATGGCCAGGACGACTGCTTCCTCGTCGGCGAGGTCAACCAGCAGGCGCTGTTCCCTCGGGTCGCCACCGTCATCCACCACGGCGGAGCCGGCACCACCGCGACCGCCGCCCACGCCGGAGCGCCCCAGGTCCTCGTGCCCCTGATCGCCGACCAGCCCTACTGGGCCAGCCGAGTCACCGCCCTGGGGATCGGCATCGGCGTCGCCCACGACGGCCCCGTCCCGACGACCGGCTCGCTGGCGGCCGCCCTGTCAACGACACTCTCCCCTGCGACCCGAGCCCGAGCGAGGGACGTCGCCGCCAGCATCCCGACCGACGGTACGACCGTCGCCGCCGACCTCCTCATCGAGACCATCAGGAACCACCGCGCCCGATCGGCCTGACGCCGGCCGGGTCAGCAATCGAACACGAACCAGCACAGCTCGTTGCGCAGCCGCTCGTCGTCGAGCACGAGGTCCCGGATCGCGGCGGGGAGCCGATCGCGCTGCCACTGGCACTCCAGGCGGCCAGCCTCCTCGCCGACCCCCGGAGCCGCGGCCGCCTGCGCAGCCCTGATCGCATAGGCCGCTGCACCGAGCTCGTGCGCCGCAACGTGGCCCACCGCGGCCGCCTGACCGGCGGCGTATGCGGCATGCCGTCCCGGCCCACGCAGATCCCTGGCCGCGGCGTTGGCATGGCCGGCCGCGGTCCGAGCCTCGGCCCACGGGATCTCGCCTCGCGCCCAGGCACGCCCCAGCTCGATCGCCCGGCGAGGACGCTCGTCCGTCGGCCGCGCCCGCTCGAAGTGGTGGAGGACGTGCTCGGCGCAGTCGGCCGCCCAGGTCGCGAGCAGGCGGTGATCCTCGTCCCGGAGGCCGCCGCCGCGACGCAGGGTGATGAACCTGGGGTCACGGATCTTGGGCAGGATCATCCGTCGAAGAGCACCTGCTGGCCGTAGCCCGGCGCGCCCTCTAGCTCGAGCATCCGGCGCTTGGTCGCGAGGCCGCCCGGGGCCGAGAAGCCCGTCAGCGCCCCGGTGGCCGAGACGACGCGATGGCACGGCACGACGATCGGGAATGGGTTGCCCGCGAGCGCGCCGCCGACATCGCGCGCGGCCTCCGGCTGGCCGATCGCTTGGGCGACCTCCCCGTAGCTGCGGGTCGTGCCCGGAGCGATGTCGCGGGTCGCGGCGTAGACGGCCCTTCGGAAGTCATCAAGGCCTCGCTCGTCCAGGCGAACGTCCCGTAGATCGCGCGACTCGCCGGCCATCACAGCGACCATCCCGTCGATGGCCGCACGAACGAACGGCGGCACCGGGGCACCGTCCTCGATCCGCGGGCCGGAGGGCCCGGCGCTGTTTGGCAGGAGGACGCCGCTGATCCCCGCGTCGGTCCAGCGCACAGCGCACCGACCGAGCCCGGTCTCGAAGGTCACGGTCGACGTCGACATGCGCTCCATGATCGATTCAACACGCTCCGCAGCGCTCGGGTTGCGACTGGCGTCGAGCGCCTCAGGCCTTCGCGAAGCCAGCCGGGAGCTCCGGGTCGAGGAACACCGTGACGCGCCGGATGCTTCCAGCCTCGTCGACATCGATGACCTGGACCCCGTCGAACCGATCGCGTGCGTCCGCCGGGCCGAACAGCACCGCCGGCTGGCCGTTGGCCGACGCCGGCACGACCCGGTAGCCGGCCACGGGCCGGAGCGGGCCGAAAACCCACTGCCGGAGCGCGGTCCCGACCGCGGCCTTGCCATCGAACCAGGTCGGTGACGGCGGCATCGCGAGCCGGACGTCCTCCCGCATCGTCGCGAGGAGGCCGGCAACATCGTCGGCGGCCCAGGCCTGGACGTAGGCATCGAGGAGCTGCCTCGCCACCGCGTCCGATGGCGGCCGATCGGCGATCACGCCACTGCCCGTCCGGTGATGCGTGACGCGCATCGCCTCACGGGCCCGGTGCAGGGCGCTGTTCGCGGCCGGCACCGACATCTCCAGCGCCGAGGCGGCCTCGGCGGCCTGCCAACCGAGAACGTCGCGCAGGAGCAGGACGGCGCGTTGCCGGGCGGGCACGGTCTGAAGGGCAGCGATGAACGCCAGTGAGACGCTCTCCCGGAGCTCGTAGCGCGCCGCCGGGTCGTGCTCCGCGCCGGACACGAGCGCGTCCGGGAGAGGCTGGAGCCACGGCACGTCGGTGAGGGCAGCCTCG
>DATEZX010000381.1:0-5237 GCA_035255225.1 Candidatus Limnocylindrales bacterium | reverse complement strand
AGGCGCCGGATGCGCCGGCGCCCGGGCCACCTGCGGTGGAACCGCCCGGATTGGCTCCCTCGGCCTCGTGGAAGCGACGATGCAGGTCGGCCATGTAGCGCTCGCGCTCCGTGCGCCAGCCCTCCGGACCGCGACCGCCATCCCAGCCGTGGTGACCCCAACCCCGCCGACCGCCGCCGATCGCGGCCCGGATGAGACCGAAGATCAGGAACAGGAACAGGATCGGGAACAGCAGGCCGAGGAGCCCGAAGCCGAGGCCGAAGAATGGGTGGATTCCCCAGCCGTAGACATACGGGGCCGCCGCACCGGCGCCGACCGCGCCGGCCTGGGCGAGGCCGGCCGAGACGCCGGCGTTGTAGACCCCGACGCCGATGCCGCCGAGGATCGCGAGGAGGACGAGCCCCAGGACGATGCTGATGAAGGTGCGCATGTGGATGTGCCATCTCCCTGGCTGGACCCGGTTTCCCGGTTGGACCGAGTTCTCGATGGCATGACGATCGCCGCGGGCTGTGAAGGATCGGTGAACGCGCCGCGGAGGCTCGGAGCAGGCGGCGGCTTGGTGGGCGGCTTGGCGGCGGCTTCGCGGCCGCTCCGCGGCGGGCGGGGTCAGTCGGCGGTGACGACGCCCTTGATCCGGTACTGGCTCGGCAGGCCGGCCGCCTCCTCGGCGGTGTAGCCCGGTCCGATCAGCGAGCCGTCGGCGGCGAAGAACTCCGCGTATCGCGGCCGATGGGCCGCCGCGTAGGCGTACGCGGCGGCCACGCCCATCCGGCGCAGCTCCGGGTGCTCCTTGAGCATCCGGGCCAGCGGATAGCCGCCGCGGCGCATCTCGAGGATGTTGCGGACGGTCAGGCGCGTGCCATAGCAGAACGGCTCGCCGTTCATGACGAGCGGGTCGGTCTGGACCCACTTGATGGTCATGCTCGCCGTCCGCCCCTCAGGCGCCCTTGTACAGGAAGGCCAGCAGCGGGTTGCGCTTCCGGGCGTCGCCCGCGAGGCGGCGGTGCCACTTGAAGACCGCGTTCGCGGCGTCGACCGAGGCGTCGACGATCGGCGTGGCCGCGGGCGCGACGACCGCTGGGGCGGCGCGCCGCAGGCCCTCGAAGAGCGAGCGCAGGTCGTCCATCGACACGCCCTTCTTGCGGAACCGCGGCACGACCATCTCCGCCCAGCGGGCGAGGCCGTCGGGATCGTTGGCCGCGACCGAGTCCGCGAGGCGCCCGACCATGGCGTCGACGTCGAGCCGGAGGTCGGCCATCGCGACCGCGCTGTAGCGCTCCGCGAATGTCGGATCGGCCTCGGCCGCGTACTCGATGGCCCGCCCGCCGAGACGAGCGCGGGCCGCGCGCACCGCATCGGCCGACGCCGGGTCGCCGGCGGTCCGATCGATCGGCGGCAGCCCGAGCGATGGGTGGCTCACGAGCCCGAAGTCTAGCGTCCGGTCGACCAGCCGTACGATGGGCCGGATGGCACGCCGATTGCTCGATCACCCGCCATCCGAGCGCTATCGCCGGGCTGGTGGCGAGGTCGGGCGACCCGAACAGCCGGATACGGGCGAGGCAGCAACTCGGTCGGACAGCCCTGGGCGGCGGCCGGAGATCGGCGCGGTGGTCGCCTCGGTCGTGACGGCGATCGTGCTCGTCGTCGTCGGCGGGGTGCTGGGTCTGACGACGGGGCTCCTCTTCGTGGCGGGCATCGGCGGGGCGGCCACCGGCCTGCTGCTCGCCGGCTCGACGGGGCCGCGGTCGTGCCTCCCGATCCTGGCTGTCGCGCTGCCGCTCGGGGCGGTCGCGGTGGGCGCGGTCGGTGGCTGGCTCGTCGCCGTGGGCGAAGGCGGGACGCTTGGGCTCGTCGACTACCTGTGGGCGACGACGGGTCTGCTCGTCCCGGCCGAGGCCGCCATCGGTGTGCTCGCCGCGGCATGGGGCCTCCGGGCCGGCCCGATCACCGCCTAGTCGAGGCTGACGCGACGATGGCGGGTGTTCGGAACGGCGCCGTGGATTGGCTGCTGGAATCCGACGAACCGGCCGTTCGGTACCGAACGCGCACCTGGCTCAGTGGCGAGGACGAGCGCGACGCAAGCGTCAGGCGCGACCGAGCTCGCGTCGCCGACGGGGCGATCGTGGCGACCCTGCTCGAGGCCACGGACCCGAGGGAGACGCCGTACCGCAAGTGGCGGGGCCTGCACTGGCGGCTGGTCTCGCTCGCCGACTTCGGGCTCCCGGCCGACCAGCCCGCGGTTCGGGCGCGGCTCGACGAGGCGATCGACCGCGAGCTGCGCTGGATCGCCAACCCTCGGCACCTCGAGGCGATCCCGAGGTTGGATGGGCTGTACCGGGCGGATGCCTCGATGGAGGGCAACGGGCTCTATGCGGCGTGCCGCTTCGGCCACGCCCGCGACGAGCGGGCTCGGAGCCTCGTCGAGAAGCTCCTCGAGTGGCAATGGCCCGACGGCGGCTGGAACTGTGATCGCCGGGCGTCCGGCTACCGATCGTCGTTCCACGAGAGCTGGGCGACCGCGATCGGCCTGGCCGCCTACCACGACGCCACCGGCGACGACGAGGCGCTCGCCGCGGCGCGCCGCACCGCCGAGCTGCTGCTCGAGCACCGCCTGCTCCGGACCCTCGACGGCCGCCGCCAGATCCACTCGAGCATGGCGGCCCTGCATTGGCCGGCGTACTGGCACTACGACTTCCTGGCGGGGCTGCGCGTCCTGCTCGCCGTCGACTCGCGGCTACTGCGCGACCCTCGCGCCGCCGACGCGCTCGACCTCCTCGAGTCGAAGGCCCGGCCAGACGGGCGTTTCGAGACATCCCACGCCTGGTGGCAGGCCGGACGCCACGTCACGTCGCCGACCGACGTCGTGGACTGGGGCCGCGGCCGCCCCAGCGAGGTCCTGACGCTGCACGCCCTCAGGGTGCTCAAGGCCGCTGGGCGCGAGGGACCCTAGTCGCGCGTCTCGCCCACGAACGGCATGCCGCGGCGATCGACCGCCTCGGCGCTCATCCGCAGGACCGCGGTCTTCGCGGCCGCGACCTCCCGAACGTAGGCCGCGGCCTCGGCGTCGCTCATCCGGCGGCCGCGGACGCCCTCCTTGGGCCGGCCGACCTGGAGCCACGCGAGGTGATAGCGATCCATCGATCCCCAGGCCGCCGCTAGCAGGTCGTCCGACAGCTGGAGCCACGTCCGGAGCCCTTCGAGGCTCGGGCTGGCGACGAGCCGGTCGCCCTCGGCGATCAGCTGGCGAGTCCGGCGGATGAGCTCCTGACGCGTCATCGGCGAGGCGCTCAGGACGACGATGGCTCCGGGCGGCCCTCGGGGGGCTCGGTCCGGGGCTCGGGCTCGCCGCGGACGAAGGCCTCGCGCGCCGCGCGCGCACGAGCCGTCCATGGGCCGGGCGTGCCATCGCCGATGGCCTCGTCCTCGTAGCGCGTCACCGGCAGCACTCCCGCCACGCTCGAGCACAGGAATGCCTCGTCGGCGTCGAGCAGGTCGCGGGTCGTGAGCCAGCCCTCGGTCGGCCGGAGCCCGACGCGGGCAGCCCAGCCGAGCAGCCAGCTCCTGGTCGTTCCCGGCAGGATCGCGCAGGCGAGGGCCGGTGTCGCCAGCTCCGTGGGGCCGGTGCCGCGACCACCGCTCGGCGAGCGCGGGGCACGGACGATGAACAGGTTGGCGCTCGTCGCCTCCGAGAGATGGCCGTCGATCGTCAGGAACAGCGCGTCATCGGCCCCGGCGTGACGGGCCTCGAAGCGGGCGTGCACATAGTCCGCGCGGCTCGTGGTCTTCAGCGCCGCGAGCGGACTCTCCGGGTCGCGCCGCACCCGGCTGGCGATCAGGTGCAGGCCCCGCTCCAGGTGGTCCGCCGGAGCCGGGCTGACCGGCCAGGCCTGGATGGCGACCGTGGGCGCGACCGACTCGCCGACGGGCAGGAGGCCGCGAGCGCGGACGGCTCCCCGACTGACGGTGATCCGCAGCGAGGCGTCGCCGTCGGGGCCGTCCAGGTCGGTCGCCCGCAGCAGCCCGGCGACGCCGGCGCGGATGACCGCGTCGGCCTCGGGGGCGAGATGGATGCTCAGGCCGTCGGCGGAGTGGCGAAGCCGCTCGAGGTGCTCGTCGAGCTCGGTGACGTGACCGGCTCGGGCGCGCATGGTCTCGAACACGCCGTCGCCGAGCTGAAAGCCGCGGTCGTAGACCGATAGGTGGCGGCCGTCGGCGGGCAGCAGCTCGCCGTCGAGCCAGATCCAGTGGATCTCGGTCGTCATGTGATCTCGTGGCCGTCGATCGCGCCGAGCGGCCCGTGGGCCTTCGCCACGGTCTCGGCCCACTCGGCGGCCGGGTCGCTCCGCCACGTGATCCCGCCGCCGACGTGGAGCGACAGCCGGTCACCGTCCGCCACGAGCGTCCGGATGAGGATGCTCGTCTGCATCGCCCCGTCGGCGCCGATCCAGCCGGCGGCGCCGGTGTACGGCCCTCGCCGCACCGGCTCGAGGCCCTCGAGGATCTGCATCGCCCTGATCTTCGGGGCCCCGGTGATCGAGCCACCCGGAAAGGTCGCCGCGAGGAGGGCGAAGGCATCGGCGCCCGGGCGGAGCCGTCCCGTGACCGTGCTCACGAGGTGCTGGACGGCAGCCGTGCGCTCGAGGCGACAGAGGCGCGGCACGCGGACGGTGCCGGGCACGCAGACCCGGCCGAGGTCGTTCCGGAGGACGTCCACGATCATGACGTTCTCGGCCCGATCCTTGGCCGAGGTCAGGAGCTCGCGGGCGAGGCGGCGATCATCGTCGCGGTCGCGCCCGCGCGGCCGCGTGCCCTTGATCGGGTCGGTGGCCACGCGGCCGTCCGAGGTCAGCGACAGGAACGGCTCCGGCGAGGCCGAGACGATCGCCCGCGGCGCCCCGGTCGCGGGGCTCGGGCCGAGGTCGAGGTAGGCCGCGAACAGGGCGGGATCACCGGTCCGGAGCCGGCGATACAGCGGCCACGGATCGCCCCGGAAGGCGACCTCGAGGCGTCGCGCCAGGTTGGCCTGGTAGATCTCGCCGCGGGCGATCGCGGCGCGAACGGCCTCGACGCCGGCCCGGTAGGCCCTGCCGTCCAGCCCAGAGCGGAGCTCGAAGCGTCGGCCGCCGTCCGCCGGCCAGCCGCCGGTCGGGTCGCCGGCGGTGCGTCTGCCGGGCGTGACCAATCGTGCCCGGATCGCCGCCAGCCGCGCCGCGAGCCGGTCGGGACGCTCGTCGACA
>DATEZX010000380.1:0-6300 GCA_035255225.1 Candidatus Limnocylindrales bacterium | reverse complement strand
CCCCGTCTTCGCGTTCCTGAAGGCGCGGGCGAGCGGCAGGCTTGGGTCGGCCGTCAGGTGGAACTTCACCAAGTTCCTGGTCGCCCCGGACGGCACGACCGTGAAGCGCTTCGCCCCAACCACCGAGCCGGCCAAGCTCGCCGGCGACATCGAGCGGCTCCTCTCGGGCACGGAGGCGTGAGCCTGCCGGAGCTGCGCCTGGACAACCAGCTGTGCTTCCTCTTCCACCGGATCAGTCGAGAGCTCGACGCGGCCTACCGTCCGCTCCTCGCCGAGCTCGGCCTGACCTACTCGCAGTACCTGGTGATGCTCGTCCTCTGGGAGGGCGACGGGCTGGGCGTCGGTGAACTCGGCGACCGCCTCCAGCTGGACTCGGGCACCCTCTCGCCGCTCCTGCGTCGGCTCGAGCGTGCGGGGCTCGTCCGGCGCGAGCGCTTGGCCTCCGACGAGCGGCGGGTCACGATCGATCTGACCGACCAGGGTCGCACCCTGCGGGATCGAGCCGCCGGCATCCCCGCAGCCATCGCCAGGTGCCTCGTGGACGACGCGGTCACGTACGAGGAGATGCACGCGCAGCTCATCAGCCTCGCAGCCCGACTCGCGCTGGCCAGGCCCGCCGCCACGCGTGGGGATCCGGTGGCGCTCGGCGCGGGCGTTGTCACGCTCACCCGAGGTCCCGACCGATGAGCATGATGGGCGGCAGCGGCATGGGCGGCTGGCAGCTCATGCGCTCGTTCCGCCGTGACGACTCCGTCCGCTCGCAGCGCCTGTCGCCCGGCCTGGTCCGCCGGATCGCCCGCTTCGCCGCCCCGTACCGGCGGCTGCTGGTCGTGTTCCTGGCGTTGATCGTCATCGACGCCGCGGTCGGCGCCGCGAATCCGCTGGTCTACGCGACGATCATCGATCGCGGCATCCTGCCCCGCGACTCGGGCCTCGTCGTCGGCCTCGCGCTGCTGCTCGTGCTGCTGGCCGTCCTCGACGGGGTCCTGTCGCTCGTCGAGCGCTGGATCTCGGCGCGGGTGGGCGAGGGCCTGATCTTCGACATGCGGACCCAGGTCTTCGCCCACTTCCAGCGGATGCCGGTGGCGTTCTTCACACGGACCCAGACCGGCGCCCTCGTGAGCCGCCTCAACAACGACGTCCTCGATGCCCAGAGCGCGTTCACCAACACCCTCTCGTCGGTCGTCGGCAACGCCATCACCGTGGTCGTGACGCTGCTGGCGATGTCGTTCCTGAGCTGGCAGATCACGCTCCTCGCGCTCCTGCTCTTCCCGGTCTTCATCCTGCCGGCGCGCTGGATGGGCCGGCGGATCCAGGCCATCACCCGCGAGAGCTACAACCTCAACGCGGCCATGACCTCGACGATGACCGAGCGCTTCAACGTCGCGGGCGCGCTGCTGGTCCGACTGTTCGGCAAGCCGGCCAGGGAGATCGAGGGCTTCGAGGCGAAGGCCGGCCGCGTGCGCGACATCGGCGTCACGCAGGCGATGTTCACGGTGGTCTTCATGACTGCGCTGCTGCTGACGGCGTCGATCGCGACCGCGGCCGTCTACGGCGTCGGCGGCGTGCTGTCGGTCCAGGGCACGCTGCAGGTCGGCACGGTCGTGGCGCTGGCGGCGTATCTCACCCGGCTGTACGGGCCGCTGACCTCGCTCTCGAACGTCCAGGTCAGCGTCATGACCGCGCTCGTGTCGTTCGACCGCATCTTCGAGGTCCTCGACCTGCCGCCGCTCGTGGCGGAGAAGCCGGACGCCGTCGCCATCCCCCGGGGACCGGCCAGCGTCGCGTTCGAGCACGTCGATTTCAGCTACCCCACCGCGTCCGAGGTCTCGCTGGCCTCCCTGGAATCGGTCGCCGTGCTTGACCAGGCGCCGTCGAGCCAGGTCCTCCACGACATCTCGTTCCTGGCCCGGCCCGGGGAGCTCGTCGCGCTGGTCGGCCCATCCGGCGCCGGGAAGACGACGATCAGCCAGCTCGTGCCGCGGCTCTACGACGTCCGGGCCGGCGCGGTCCGGATCAACGGCATCGACACGCGCGAGGCCACCTTCGAGTCGCTCCGCTCGATGATCGGAGTCGTCACCCAGGACGCCCACCTGTTCCACGACACGATCCGGGCCAACCTGCTGTACGCGCGGCCGGAGGCCTCCGAGTCGGACCTCCTCGAGGCCCTCAGGGCCGCCCAGATCCTGCCGTTCGTCCGGACCCTGCCCGATGGCCTCGACACGGTCGTCGGCGATCGCGGCTACCGGCTCTCGGGCGGGGAGAAGCAACGGATCGCCATCGCCCGGCTGCTGCTCAAGGCGCCGGACATCGTCGTGCTCGACGAGGCGACCGCCCACCTCGACTCCGAGTCCGAGGTCGCTGTCCAGGAAGCCCTTCGGACCGCGCTCGCCGGGCGCACGTCGATCGTCATCGCCCACCGGCTGTCGACGATCCGACAGGCCGACCAGATCCTCGTGATCGCCGAGGGCCGGATCGTGGAGCGCGGCAGCCACGCCGCGCTGCTAGCCGCCGGAGGGCTCTACGCGGAGCTCTACCGGACGCAGTTCGCGGTCCAGGCGACGAGCGGACCAGGCCTTGGCGAGGCCGTGCTCGAGGCTGCCGGCTGACCCGAAGATCACCCGAGCTCGCTGCAAGTACCGTTCTTGGTGGGTGTCATGAAGCTGGAAGAACCGAGGACGCGCTCCCTGACCTGACGCGGCGGCGCCGGGATCCGGTCGCCGATGGGATAGGCTGGCGGCCCGGGCGATCCATCGGAATCGACGGCGGATCTTCTCGCGTCGCGCCTCGCCGCGATGCCGGTCGATACAGGCCGCCGCACCCGACCAGCTCAACCGCCTCGCCAGGAGAATCCGATGTTCGTGCCACTGTCGGTCCTCGAGTTCCGGGATCGTGCCGCGACGTTCTTCGGCGACAAGATCGGCGTCATCGATGGCGAAGCCCAGTTCACGTACCGGGCCTTCGCGACCCGGACGCACCGCCTCGCGAACGCGCTCGTCGAGCTCGGGGTCGGCGCCGGGGAGCGAGTCTCGTTCATCACGTTCAACACCCACCAGCTGCTCGAGGCGTACTACGGCGTCATCGAGGCGGGCGCGGTCCTCAACCCGATCAACATCCGGCTCGCCCCGCACGAGATCGCCTACATCCTCGATCACGCGGCCTCGAAGATCGTCTTCTACCACCGCGACTTCGGGGCTCTCGTCGAGGAGCTCGCTCCCCGGTTGGCCGCCCGGCCCACGTTCGTCGTCCTGGAGGGTGAACCCGGCGGGCTCGCCGACCACGAGTACGAGGCGCTCCTCGCCTCGGGCTCGCCGGAGCCGCGGCACCCGGAGATCGATGAGAACGCTCTCGCCGAGCTCTTCTACACGAGCGGCACGACGGGCCTGCCGAAGGGCGTGGCGATGACCCATCGAGAGCTCTACCTGCACAGCCTCGCTGCGCAGATCGGGCTCGCCTTCACCGAGGACGACGTCGTCCTCCATGTCGTCCCGCTGTTCCACGTCAACGGCTGGGGAACGCCTCACTTCCTGACGATGATCGGCGGCCGCCACGTCATCCTCCGGCGCTTCGACCCGACCGCCCTCATGAGCCTCGTCGAGCGGCACCGCGTGACCCGGCTCCTCGCCGTGCCGACGATCTTCAACGCGGTCCTCAACAGCCGCGAGCGTCCCCGCTTCGACCTGTCGAGCCTCCGCCAGCTCATCATCGGTGGGTCGCCCGCCTCACCCAGCCTGGTTCGGGCGCTGGAGACGGAGCTCGGTGTCGAGGCCATCGTCGGCTACGGGCTGACGGAGACCTCCCCGATCGTCACGCTCGCCCAGCCGCGCACGGTCCTCACCGAGGCCGAGCCGGCCGAGCGTCGTCTCGAACGCCAGTCGATGACCGGCTGGGCGATTCCCGGCGTGCGAGTCCGGGTCCTCGACGTCGAAGGCGCTGACGTGCGGCCCGACGGCGAGCAGATCGGCGAGATCGTCGTCCGCGGCAACACGGTCATGGACGGCTACTACCGGGAGCCGGAGGCGACCGAGTCGACGATCCGCGACGGCTGGCTCCACACCGGCGACATGGCCACGATGGACGCGGCCGGGTATGTCCTCATCAAGGACCGCGCGAAGGACATCATCATCAGCGCCGGCGAGAACATCTCCTCGGTCGAGATCGAGGTGGCCCTGGGAGCGCACCCCGCGGTCCTCGAGAGCGCGGTGATCGCAGCCCCGGACGAGAAGCGCGGCGAGGTCCCCGTGGCGATCGTCGTCCTGAAGCCCGATACAGCGGCGACAGACAAGGAGCTGCGGGCCTGGTGCCGCGCTCGCCTCGCCGCCCACAAGGTGCCGCGCGCCATCCACTTCCGTGAGGCGCTGCCGAAGGGCGGCACCGGCAAGATCCTCAAGGCCGAGCTGCGGGAGCCGTTCTGGGCCGGGCTCGACGCCCGGGTTCACTGAGGGCCTCGCCGGCGAGCGTCCGCGGGCGAGCTCAGCGGAGGCTGAGCGCCACTCGGGGTCGCCGTCCCGGCTGCTACCGGGAGCGAAGCTCGCGTCGGAAGTCCACGGGATCCTCGAGCCGCCGCCGGAGGGCGCCGAGGAAGCGAGCCCCGAGCTCGCCATCCACGAGGCGATGGTCGGCGCTGAGCGTCAGTCGCATGAGCGTCCGGATCCCGATCCCGTCACCGATGACCACGGGAGTCGCCACCGCCGAGGCCACGGCGAGGATCCCGGACTCGCCGGGGTTGACGATGGCCGTGAAGGCGTCGATGCCGTGCATCCCGAGGTTGCTGACCGTGAACGTGCTGCCGGTCAGCTCGTCGGGGCCGAGCTTGCCGGCCCGGGCTGCGGCAACGAGGCGCTCCGCCTGCTCGTGGACATCGAGCAGGCCGAGTCGGTCAGCGTCGCGGATGACGGCCACGACGAGCCCCGTCGGGAGGGCCACCGCCACGCCCAGGTGAACCCGTCGTCGGAGCCACACCGAGGCCCCGTCCGTGCGGGAGTTGACCTCCGGGAACTCGGCCAGGGTCTGGGCCGTGGCGGTGAGCACGATGTCGGTGACCGAGACAGGCCGGCCTGCGTCGCGGAGCTCCTCGCGGAGGGCCAGCGCCGAGGTGACGTCCGCGGCGACGGTCGCGCTGAACGTCGGGATCGTCGTCGCCGACAGGGTCAGCCGGTCCGCGATGACGCGACGCATCCGACTCAGTGGCCGCGGGCCTTCCTCCTCGTCGCGGGCTGCCGCTCCTGCTCCCGGCTCGACCGCCACGACCGGCTGGGCAGACGGACCGGCGCCGCGGGCCGCGACTGCCGCCGCGATGTCGCGCTCGAGGATCCGACCGCCGGGCCCGGAACCGGCGATCGCCACGAGGTCGATCCCGGCCCCGTGAGCGAGGGCCCGCGCTCGCGGCGTGACTGGACGCCGGGTGCCG
Organism: Candidatus Limnocylindrales bacterium; assembly: GCA_035255225.1. Lineage (GTDB taxonomy): Bacteria > Chloroflexota > Limnocylindria > Limnocylindrales > CSP1-4 > UBA5189. Next base: position 890 of record DATEZX010000380.1, on the reverse strand, counting down.
GCGGCCGTCGCGGCGTCGACCGCCACGACCTCCTCGGCTGATCGGGCAGCCGGGAGCGGCTCGAGCGGCTCGGCGACGATCGGCGGCGGCGCCGCCGTTTCGGGGATCGTCTCGCCGGGCTCGCCGATCCAGGCGCAGACCGTGTTGACGGGCACCGTCTCGCCGGCGGCGACGACCTGCCGCAGCAGGACGCCCCGGTGGAATGACTCGACCTCCATCGTCGACTTGTCGGTCTCGATCTCGAAGACGACGTCGCCCTCCGCGACGGGCTCGCCCTCGGCCTTCCGCCACATCGAGAGCAGGCATTCCTCGGTCATCTGGCCCGGCTTGGGCATCCGGATCGCGTGGGCCACGGTGCTCCGTCGACCTCAGCCGAGCTCGAGGACGCCGCGCACGATGTCGGCCGGACCCGGCAGGAACGCCCGCTCGAGGACCTCCGCCTGGGGCGAGATGCCGTTCGCGGCCCCGACCCTGGCCACCGGCGCGTCGAGGGAGTCGAAGGCCTCGGCCTGGACCCGGGCCACGATCTCGTTGACGTAGCTGCCGATGAGGATGGCCTGGCTCGCGACGAGGCAGCGACCCGTCCTGCGAACGGAGCCCAGCACGGTCTCGATGTCGAGCGGGACCAGCGTCCGGAGGTCGATGACCTCGGCCGAGCGGCTGTGCTCGGTCTCGAGGGTCTCGGCCGCCGCGAGGAGGTCGGGGACCGCCGGGCCCCAGCCAACGAGCGTGATATCACGACCGGACCGGGCGACCCGGGCCTGGCCGATGGGCGTCAGGTGTTGCCCTTCGGGAACGGGGCCCTTCGTGCCGTACAGACCCTGGCTCTCGACGAACAGGACCGGGTCGTGGCTGCGGATCGCGGAAGCGAGGAGGCCCTTCGCGTCTGC
>DATEZX010000379.1:0-2277 GCA_035255225.1 Candidatus Limnocylindrales bacterium | reverse complement strand
CCCGACGCCGCTCTCCCTTGCCGCCCAGCGCGGTCTCTCGCCGATCATCGTCGAGGCGATCGGGAACCTGACGGCCGACGCGCCCACGACCGGTATGGCCGCCCTGCGCGACCGGCGGGTGCGGGTGCTCGACCGCGGCATGCGGTCGACGACCGCCACGCTCCGAGCGGTCTACCGGGAGATCGGCGTCAGGACCGTCTGCTACGTGCCGCTGGTCTTCGGTGACGAGCCGCTGGGCCTGCTGGTCCTCTATCACCCGACGCCGTACGCCTGGACCGCCGACGAACGAGCGCTCGCGCGGGCCTTCGGCGACCACATGGCGACGGCCATCGGCAGCGCCCGGCTGGCCGATTCGGGCCGGACGCTGGCGAGCCGGCTGACCTCGATCGCCGAGCTGGCCGGCCGGCTTGGTCACCTCCAGGACCTTGACGGGATCGCCTGGGCCATCGTCGCCGAAGCCCGCCGGCTGATCGACCACGACACGATCCGGGTCTACCGCGTGGACCGGGCCGAGGGCACCTGCGAACCCATCGCGTTCCAGGGCACGTTCCTCGGGACGGCGACCCCGGATCCGGCCGACCTGCGGGTCGCGATCGGCGAGGGATTCACGGGGTGGGTCGCCGCGCACGGGCGTTCGCTCCGCCTCGGGGACGCCGGCAACGACCCACGCGGCATCGCCATGGGCGACACCAGCCGCCCCGAATCGATCCTCGTCGTCCCGATGATCTACGAGGACGTCGTCCAGGGTCTCGTCGTCGTGTCGGCCATCGGGCGCGACCGTTTCGACCAGGACGACGAGACGACGCTGTCGATCTTCGCGGCGTGGGCCGCCCAGGCCATGGTCAACGCGGGCAACCTCGACCGGCTGCATCGGCAGCAGGCCGAGCTGGAGCTCCAGCTCGAGGGGCAGCGCCGCCTCCTCGAGGTGAACGAGCGCCTGCTGCTCTCCCTCGACCTCGGCGGCGTCCTGGATCTCATCGCCGATTCACTCAAGGCGATCGTGCCCTACGACTCGCTCACGATCTACCGGGTGGACCCGGTGGCCGGGGTCCGGCGCGCGGTCATCGCCCGGGACGACTTCGCCGAGATGATCCTGGCCGATGAGGGCCCCATCGGCAGTGGGCTGACCGGCTGGGTCATCGACCACCGCGAGGCCATCCTGTCCAATCGGGCCCATCTCGACCCGCGCTCGGTCCAGGTGCCGGGCACGCCGTTCGAGCCCGAATCGATGATCGTCGTCCCCCTCCTGGTCGAGGGGGCACCCATCGGCACCCTCAACATCGGCCGCATGGGCGAGGCGGCCTCCTTCAGCCCCAACGAGTACGAGCTGACCAAGCTGTTCGCGAGCCAGGCCTCGATCGCCCTGCAGAACGCCGAGGCGCACGGCGCGGTCCGCGTCCGGGCGGAGCAGGACGCCCTGACCGGCCTGCGCAACCACGGGGCGTTCCAGCGCGAGCTCGGCGAGGCGGTGGAGGCGGGCCGGCCGTTCGCGGTGCTGATGCTGGACCTCGACGCCTTCAAGGCCTTCAACGACGCGATGGGCCATCCGGCCGGGGACGGTCTGCTGACGATCGTCGCCCACGCGATGGAGGGCGCCACCCGCGATGGCGACCGGCTGTACCGCTACGGTGGCGACGAGTTCGCCGCGATCCTGCCGGGTGCGGACCGTCTGGTCGCCCACGAGGTCGCGGAGCGGATCCGTCAGGCGGCTCTGGAGCGGCCACGGGCGATCGTCGGCCCCGCGGTCACGGTGAGTGCCGGCGTCGCCTGCTTCCCGGACGACGGGCGGTCCAAGGACGAGCTCGTCGCGGTCGCGGACCGCTCGTTGTACCTCGTCAAGCCCGGCGATCGCGGCCACGGCCGGGTGGATGGGGTCCTCGCGGACCCGTACCTGCGAGCCCTCGACGAGACCGCCCTCGCCCTGCTGGACCGTCACGACCAGGACGGCTTGCTCGACACCATCGTCGCGCGGGCCACGGCGCTGCTGGGGACCCCGCACGGCTTCGTCCAGCTGGCGGACCCCGACGGCGCGGGCCTCGTCCTTCGCAACGGGACCGGCGTGTTCGAGCGCTTCCTCGGCCTGCGGACGACCGCGGACGAAGGCCTTGGTGGCGCGGTGGTCCGCGACGGCCGGCCGCTTGCCATCGACGATTACGACGGCTGGTCCGGGCGCTCGGCGCGCATGCCGACCGCGACCTTCGGCGCGATCGTCGGCGTCCCGCTCATCGCCGGCGGGCGAGTGAGCGGCGTGCTGGGACTCGCGTCTGGGCATACCGG
>DATEZX010000378.1:0-6546 GCA_035255225.1 Candidatus Limnocylindrales bacterium | reverse complement strand
GGCGATGCTCGAGTACGGGACCACCATCGTCGCCGGCATGACGCCCGGCAAGGGCGGTCAGCTGGCGCTCGACGACCGAGTCCCGGTCTTCAACACCGTGGCCGACGCCGTTCGCGAGACCGGCGCCAACACGTCGTGCATCTTCGTGCCGGCCGCGGGCGCTCCGGACTCGGTCCTCGAGGCCGTGGCGGCCGGCATCCGCACGATCGTCTGCATCACCGAGGGCATCCCGGCGCTCGACATGGTCCCGGTCGTCGAGGAGGTCCGGCTGGCGGGCGCCCGGCTCATCGGCCCGAACTGCCCCGGCGCGACCTCACCCGGCCTGGCGAAGGTCGGGATCATCCCCGGCTCGGTCCATCGCCAGGGCTCTGTCGGCGTCGTGTCCCGCTCGGGGACGCTGACCTACGAGGCGGTCCAGGCGATGACCGACGCCGGTATCGGCCAGTCGACCTGCATCGGCATCGGCGGCGACCCGGTCGTGGGGACCCAGTTCCTCGACGTGCTGCAGCTGTTCGCCGAGGACCCCGAGACGAACGCGATCGTCCTCATCGGCGAGATCGGCGGCACGGCCGAGGAGGAAGCCGCGGTCTGGGCGGCCGAGCACCTTCGCGGCGTCCCGAAGGTCGCGTTCATCGCCGGCCGCTCGGCGCCCGAGGGCAAGCGGATGGGCCACGCCGGCGCGATCATCAGCGGCGGCAAGGGCACGGCGGCCTCCAAGGTCGCGGCCCTCGAGGCGGCGGGCTTTCGCGTCGCCGGCTCCCCGACCGAGCTGCCGATGCTGCTGCGCGAGGCCGGCTACCGCGGCTGAGGGCCGACCACCGGGTCGGGCTTCCCCGGAGACCGGGGCGACCGGCGATCAGCGATGCAAGGCGCAGCGGAGTCGGCCGACGATCGCGCCGATCCCGCGGGGCCGGCGGGCGTCGAGCGCGCGCCGAGCCTCGAGATCCTCCAGCGACACATGTCGGTGGGAGTCCGCGAACTGCGCCTCGGCTCGACGACGCTCGTCGTCGACGGCCAGCTCGACGACATGGTCGCGGTCGTTGCCCAGCCCGATCCAGCTCATCGTGCTCCTTCAGCCCTGACGCTGGACGCCGTGGCATCGGGCGCTAAGAGTCGCCCGGCATCTCCCGACGGGCGTGCGCCGTCCGTGGCAGGCTACCGGCCCGATGGACCCTGCTGACGACGCCGAGGAGCTGGTTGCTGATGGCCACGTTTGACGATCGCGCGGTCGGCTGGGACACGCCCGAGCGGGTGGAGCGGGCCGAGGCTGTCGCCGACGCGTTCGTCGCGGCCGTGCCGATCGCGAGGGGCAGCCGGGTCATCGAGCTGGGCGCCGGGACCGGCCTCCTCGGCCTGGCGATCCGCCGCCGTGTCGGCCCCGGGCGACTCGCGGAGCTGCTCCTGACCGACACCTCCACGGGGATGCTCGAGGTGGCCGAGACCAAGATCCGCGAGGGCTCGCTCGCCGGGGTGCGGACCGCGCGCTTCGACGTCGCGATCGATCCGCCGCCGGACGGGGCGCCGTTCGACATCGCGGTGTCGCTGCTTCTGCTCCACCACGTCGAGGACACACGCGGGGCGCTGGCTGGTGTCGCTCGGCTCCTACGGCCCGGTGGCCGGATGGCGCTCTCGGACCTCGACACCGAGGACGGGACGTTCCACACCGCCGAGGCGGAGGGCATCCACCACCTGGGCTTTGACCGCGACGTCCTGCGGAGCCTGGCGGAGGGCGCCGGCTTCGAGGACGTCCGGCTGTCGACCGCCGGCGAGATGGAGCGCGAGGGTCGCCGCTACCCGCTCTTCCTGCTCGTCGGCCGGCGGCCCTGACCGCCGACCGCGCGAGCCCCACCGGCGCCGCGTGCCGTGCGGCCGCGGCCCGGCGCCTCGGCGACCGGGTAGCCGAGGGCGCGCCACGCTGGCCCGCCCGGGGCTTCGATGAGCTCGACGAGCACGCCGTGGCCGGAGCTCGGATGCAGGAACGCGACTGGCCCCTCGGCGCCGCGGCGCGGCGCGGTGTCGACCAGCTCGACGCCCTCGATCCCCAGTCGGGTCAGCTCCTCGGCGAGGTTCTCGACTTCGTAGCAGACGTGATGGAAGCCCTCGCCTCGGCTGGCCAGGAAGCGGGCCACGCCGGTCGAGTCGTCGGTCGGCTCCACCAGTTCGATCTTCGTGTCACCGACCCCCAGGAACGCGATCCGGACGCGGTCGCCCGGGACGTCCATGATCGTCTCGAGTGGCAGTCCCAGGAGGTCCGCGTAGAGCGGCAGCGCCTCGTCGATGGACCGGACGATCAGGGCCATGTGATGGATCCGCCCGATGCGCGCCATGGCGCCCTCCTTCAGACGGTGATGAGCTCGCGGTGGACGCCCCACGCGGTCCGCAGCCGGTCGGCGATCTCGCCCACGGTGGCGTACGCCTTGACGGCCTCGATGATCGGCGGCAAGAGGTTGTCCGGCCCGGCCGCGGCATCGCCGAGGCGGCGCATCGCGGAACCCCAGGCACCCGGGTCTCGTTCGGCCCGGACGCGCCGGACGCGCTCGACCTGGCGCCGCTCCCCCTCGGGGTCGATCCGCTGGAGCGGCGGCGACGCCGTCTCGCCCTCGTCGCGGAAGCGGTTGACCCCGACCACGACCTGGTCGCCCGCGTCGATCGCCCGCTGCACGCGGTACGCCGACTCCTGGATCTCGCGCTGCTGGAAGCCGGCCTCGAGCGCGGCCAGGGTCCCGCCCATCGCCTCGATCTCCTCGAGGTAGCCGTTCGCGGCCGCCTCGAGCTCGCTGGTCAGGGTCTCCACGAAGTACGACCCGCCGAGTGGGTCCGGGGTCTCCGTGACTCCGGCCTCGTGGGCCAGGATCTGCTGGGTCCTGAGGGCCAGCCGCGCGCTCTGCTCGGTTGGCAGGGCGAGGGCCTCGTCCCGGGCGTTGGTGTGCAGGCTCTGCGCCCCGCCGAGGACCGCGGCCAGGGCCTGGACGGTGGTCCGGACGACGTTGTTGTCGACCGATTGGGCGGTCAGAGACGAGCCCGCCGTCTGGACGTGGAATCGGCAGGCCATCGAACGGACGTTCGACGACCCGAACCGCTCACGCACGATCCGGGCCCACATCCGCCGCGCGGCGCGGAACTTGGCGACCTCCTCGAACAGCTCCGACCAGGCGGCGAAGAAGAAGCTCAGGCGGGGCGCGAAGTCGTCGATGGCGAGCCCGCGGGCGAGCGCCGCCTCGACATACGCGATGCCGTCGGCGAGCGTGAACGCCAGCTCCTGCGCCGCCGTGGCCCCCGCCTCGCGCATGTGATAGCCGCTGATCGAGATGGTGTTCCACCTCGGGAGCTCCCGAGCGCCGAACTCGAAGACGTCGGTCACGAGGCGCATCGACGGCCGCGGCGGGTAGATCCACGTCCCCCGGGCGATGTACTCCTTCAGGATGTCGTTCTGGACCGTCCCCGAGATCGCAGAACGCTCGACCCCCTGCCGCTCCGCTGCCGCCACGTACAGCGCGACGAGCGTGGCCGCCGTGCTGTTGATCGTCATCGAGGTCGAGACCGTCCCGAGCGGGATGTCCCGGAACAGGGCCTCCATGTCCGCCAGGCTCGAGATCGGGACGCCGACCTTGCCGACCTCCCCGGCCGCCTCGGGCGCATCGGAGTCGTAGCCCATCTGGGTTGGCAGGTCGAAGGCCACCGACAGCCCGGTCTGGCCCTGCTCGAGGAGGTACCGGAAGCGGCGATTGGTCTCCTCGGCGGTCGCGAAGCCCGCGTACTGGCGCATGGTCCAGAACCGACTCCGGTACATCGTCGCCTGGACGCCGCGCGTGAAGGGGTACTCGCCGGGCCGCCCCAGATCACGGTCCTCGTCGAGGCCGGCCGTGTCAGCCGGCGTGTAGAGGTCCCGGACCTCGAGCGCGGACGATGTCTCGAAGCGTTCGCGTCGCTCCGGCGTGCCCTTCAGCGACGCGGCGCGGGTCGTGGCGCGCCAGCGTTCCCGCGCCGGATCTCCCGCCCGCCGTTCAGGCGGGGGCGAAGCCTCGCCGCCCGGCGACTCCGGCACTCGTCCGTCGGTCACGCGACCTCCCTTCGGTCGATCTGGCGGAGCTCAGCTGATGACGAGGAGGAGGTCCCCGACCTCGATCGTTGTGCCGGGTCCGACCGCCACCCGCTCGATGACCCCGTCCCGCGGCGCCCGGAGCTCGTTCTGCATCTTCATGGCCTCGACGGCCAGCAGCTGCTGACCGGCGACGACCTCGTCGCCGGCCGTCACCGAGACCGAGACGACGACGCCCGGGATGATGGCACGCACCTCCGCGGGCCCGCTGTGGCCGCGCTCCTCCCGGCCGCGCTGGGCTCGCGCTCGGAGCGCCGCCGTGGCGGCGCGCTCCAGCTCGACCTCGATCCGCCAGCCGCCCACGACGACCTCGCGGTGAACCGGCGCCCGACGGTCGGCTGGCGGCTCGACCGGCAAGAGCAGCACACGCTCGGCCGGCCGGCCTGGGCGGGCGACGACGGCGCGCTCCGGGTCCAGCCAGCGGAGGGCCGCCCCCCGGCCGTCGCCGGCTGGGCCTCTCGCTTCGGCGGCAGCACTCCGACCGGTCGAGCCCCGACGCGGGTTCGGCGGTCCGACCGTGATCGGCGTCAGGCCCACCGACGCCGAGGCGCGCCCGAGGCTGACGCGAACCGCCCGCGGGTCGACGGCCACGGCGCCAGCCCGGGCTGCGGATCCGTCGCCCGGCAACGTGGCTGACACCCCGCCCGGGGTGGCGTGCGGACCTTTCAGCGCGGCCATCGGTCGATCGCCTCCTCCAGGCCGACCCGCCGCCAGCGGCCGTCCAGCCCAGATTGGGCGGACCCGGCGGCGACCGAGCCACCAACCAGCGGGCCAGCCGCGATCGGAGCCACGGCGCCCGGTTCGCTCCCGGGGGCGGGGTCGCCGAACGTGGCGAGGCCGGCGGCGAGCATCGCCAGGGCAGCGGCCCGGGCCTGCTCGGCCGGGCCGTCCCAGTGCTCCCCCACCCAACCCGTCGACAGCTCGCCCGCCCGGAACGACGGGTCGCGGGCCACGAAACGATCGAACGGCAGCGTCGTCTGGATACCGGCCACCTCCGCCTCGTCGAGCGCCCGGCGCAGGCGGTCGATGGCCGCGGGGCGGTCAGCGGCGTGGACCATGACCTTGGCGATCAGGTTGTCGTACTCCGGCGGCACTCGGTCCCCGGCCTCGAGCGCAGTGTCGACCCGGACACCCGGCCCGGCCGGCATCGCCCAGCGGGTCACCCGTCCGGGCGTTGGCGCGAAGTCGGCGGCGGGATCCTCGGCCGAGAGCCGGACCTCGATGGCGTGGGAGGTCGGCTCGGCGGCTCGCTCGGCTGCGGCCAGCGCCAGATCGGACAGCGGCCGCCCCGCGGCGAGGTAGAGCTGTTCGCGCACGATGTCCAGGCCGGAGACGAGCTCGGTCACGCCATGCTCGACCTGGAGCCGCGTGTTGACCTCGAGGAAGTAGAAGGCGCCATCAGGGGCTCGCAGGAACTCGGCCGTGGCCGCGTTCCGGAGGCCTGCGGCCGTCGCGACCCGCACCGCAAGGTCGTGCAGCATCCGTCGCTCCGGCGTCGTCAGGCCGGGCGCAGGAGCCTCCTCGACGAGCTTCTGGTGGCGCCGCTGGATCGAGCAGTCGCGCTCGCCCAGCGCCACGACGCGCCCCGTGGCGTCGCCGAGGAGCTGGACCTCGATGTGGCGCGCCGGCCGGATCTCGCGCTCGAGATACACCGAGCCATCGCCGAACGCCGACATCGCCTCCCGCGAGCCCGAGGCCAGCGCCGCCGGCAGCTCCTGTTCGGTGGCAACCCGCCGCATCCCCCGCCCGCCGCCGCCGGCCGCAGCCTTCACGAGCAGAGGGAAGCCGACGGCTCGAGCCGTGGCCAGGATTGCCTCGACCTGGCCGGGCTGCGCGCGATCCACCGGCGCCGGCTCGAGCGTCCCCGGGACGGCCTCGACGCCGACGGACCGCGCCGTTCGGCGGGCGTGGAGCTTGTCGCCAAGGGCGTCGATCGCCGCTGACGGCGGACCCACGAACGCGAGGCCCGCCTGCTCGACGGCTCGGGCGAAGGCCGCGCGCTCGGCCAGGAAGCCGTAGCCCGGGTGGACCGCCTCGGCGCCTGTCGAGCGGGCAGCGTCGAGGATGGCGTCGATCCGCAGGTAGCTCTCGGCCGGCGGCGGCGGGCCGAGCCGGACCGCGACGTCGGCCTCGCGAACATGGCGCGCGTCGCGGTCGGCGTCGCTGTACACCGCGACGGCCTCGATGCCCAGCTCGCGGCATGCCCGGATGATCCGGAGGGCGATCTCGCCCCGGTTGGCGACGAGCAGTCGCCGGAACGGCCGGGCGTCGACTGGGTGAGGCCGGCGCCGACTCGCCGTCATCGCCCGGCCGTCGTGGCCGTCTTTGCGCAAAGACGTCTCACCCGGCGGTGCATCTGCCGCCTGCGTGCCGGCGGCCGAGCCGCCCCCCGACGACCCCACTCGCGGCGGATCAGAGCGGGATGTTGCCATGCTTCTTCCGTGGGT
>DATEZX010000377.1:0-6868 GCA_035255225.1 Candidatus Limnocylindrales bacterium | reverse complement strand
GCAGCAGGGCATCCGCGCGCTCGAACATCGAGATCAGGTAGGGCCACATCTCCTCATCGGCGTGCGCCGCGGTCCAGCCGCCGCGCTCGAACCCGCCGCGCCGATCCTCGTCCGGACCTCCTGGGCCCTGGTACACGCCGTCGAGGCTCAGCATCATCGTGGCGAACAGCTTCATCGGTCGTCGCTCCGTCGATCGTCAGACGCGAGCCAGGAAGTCGAGCACGCGGTTCGTGAGCAGCTTCGTCGCCTCCGGGTTGTAGGACGGCAGCGAGCTGTCGGCGAAGTAGTGCTGGTCGCTCGGGTACAGGTACAGCTCGGCGTCGTCGACCGTCTCGACGATCTCGCGGGCGGCGTCGACGTCGCCCTCCTCCATGAAGATCGGGTCGTGATCCGCCCCGTGGATCTGGACCGGGACGCCGTCCGGCCACGGGCCGAAGGCCCACTCGCCGCTGATCGGGATGCAGGAGTAGAAGAGCAGCGCACCCCGCGCGCCCGGGCGGGTCTGGGCGAGCTTCTGGGCGATCATCTCGCCGAACGACATGCCCGCGTAGACGAGGCCGGCCGGCAGGTCGTCCGCGACGTGGACGCCGCGCTCGACCATCTCGTCCATGCCGGACTCCCTGATGAAGGCCATGCCCTCATCGATGCTGGAGAACGTCCGGCCGTCGAACAGGTCAGGCGTGTGGACCGTGTGGCCGGCGGCGCGGAGCTCGTCGGCGAAGGCCTTCACGCCGGGCGTGAGTCCCTGGGCGTGATGGAACAGCAGGACTTCGGCCATCTGGGGACCTCCAGGTGCGGTTGTTGGGGACGCGGAGGCTGACCCGACTCTAGGCGATTCCGGGCCGACGGGCGTCACAACGACATATCGCCGATCGAACGGCGAGTCACGCGAGCAGGTAGCGGGCGACCTCGTTGACGAGAGGCTCGCCCGCCGCGAACCGGCGGATCTGGTCGCCGGCGAGCTCGAAGGCCCGCCTCGTGCTGCCCGGTGAGTCGCCGGCCATGTGCGGCGTGATCAGGACGTTGGGCAGGCCCCACAGCGGATGCTCCGCCGGGAGCGGCTCCGGATCGGTGACGTCGAGGGCGGCCCGCAGTCGACCGGCCCGGAGCTCCTCGACGAGCGCGCGGGTCTCGACCGTGCGGCCACGCCCGGCGTTCACCAGGAGCGCACCGTCCGGAAGCAGGGCCAGCCGTCGCGCGTCCAGCAGGCCTCCGGTCTCCTTGGTCAGGGGCAGGATGTCGACGAGGATCTCGGCGCCGCGGAGGGCCTCGTCGAGGTCGGCCATTCCGCGCACGCCGGGGCGGGCCGTTCGCGCGACAGCGACGAGCTCGACCCCGAACGGTCGGAGGCGGTCCGCGATCGCCGTACCGATCGAGCCATAGCCGAGGATGACGACGCGCCGACCGGCCAGCTCGGGCGGCTCGATCGCGTCCCACTCCCGCCGGGCTTGCGCGTCGCGGGCCTGGAACAGGCCACGCTGCATCGCGAGGATCGCTCCCACGACCCATTCGGCGAGTGGGGCGTCGTAGACCCCTCGAGCGTTGCAGACGGTGACGTGCTCGGGCACCCGTCCGACGAGCCAGTCGACGCCGGCGCTCAGCGTCTGGATGACGCGCAGCCGCCCGGGTGGCCCGGCGAGCAACTCCAGGAGTGGGGCCCGAACCCGCCTCAGCGGGACGATGAGCTCGACCTCGGTCAGATCAGGCAGGGGCTCAGGCTCGGGCGGCACCAGCCGGACCTCGACGTTCGCCGGCAGCTCGCCCATCTGCGCCCGCTCCGGGATGTCGGGCAGGCAGACGACGACCTTGTCCGGATCGGCTCCGTCGCGTCGACCTGGCATCTGCGGGCCGACGATACGCGGTACAGGGCGGCGCGGTCTTGCCCCTAGGATTGGGCCATGAACCTCGAGCACACCCACGACGATCACGGTCACGCCGGCGACGACGATGATCACGGCGGTCACGATCACGACCATTCGGGCCACGAGCACGTCGATTACCCGACTGCCGTCGCGCAGTATCGAGCCGACAAGGACGAGTACTTCCGCACGGCGAAGGACAGCCCGATCCCCGTGGCCGATCGGCCCTCGTTCCAGGGTCTCCCCTACTACCCGGTCGACGAGGCTCTGCGCTTCGACGGCCTGACGCTCGCGCCGTACGCGGGCAGCGAGCCGGCGAACTTCCAGATCCCGACCTCGGACGGCAAGTTGCGCGATGCGGAGCGGGCCGGGACGTTCACGTTCGAGGTCGATGGCACGTCGCATCGCCTCACCGGCTACCGCTTCGCCCAGGGCGATGCCGAGTCGGTGTTCGTGCCGTTCCTCGATCTCACGAGCGGCGCCGAGACCTATGGCGCCGGTCGATACCTCGACCTCTACCCCGACGAGGACGGCACGTACGCCCTCGACTTCAACCTCGCCTACCACCCGTCGTGCGTCTATGACGCTCGCTTCTCGTGCCCGCTGACCCCGGCCGAGAACCGCCTGCCGATCCGGATCGAAGCCGGCGAGCGACTGCGCTCGGGCTGACCCCTGCGTGGCAACCGATCTCGGCCGGGTCGTCGCCGTCGAGCCGCCGTCGTAGGGCGCGTCGACCCGGGCCCTTCCCGAGAGGTCGCCTCGCGACGCGAACACCCGGGAGCCGGCAAACCTGACACCGGCTGACAGGTCAGGCCTGACAATCTCGGGATGTCCCAGATCGTCGAGCGCCCGGCTCGGCGCCCGATCGCCGCCGCCGTCCCTGCGCCGCTGCTGGTGCTGGGCGGCATCGTGTCCGTGCAGGTCGGCGCCGCCGTCGCGACAGGCCTGATCCGCGAGGTCGGTCCGATCGTGACGGTGGGAATCCGGCTTGCCGTGGCGGCCGTGGTGCTGCTGTTGCTCGCCCGGCCCGGGGTCCGCGGGCGGAGCCGCGGCGACTGGCTCGTCGTGCTGGCGCTCGGCGTGAGCCTCGGGGCGATGAACGTGTGCTTCTACGGGGCGCTCGGCCGGCTGCCACTGGGCATCGTGACGACGATCGAGTTCCTGGGGCCGCTCGGCCTCGCGGCCGCCCTGTCCCGGAGGCCGGCGCACCTTCTCGCGGTCCTCGTGGCGCTCGCGGGGGTCGTGGCGGTCTCAGGGGCGCTCGAGGGCGGCATCGCGGCCATCGACACCGTGGGCCTCCTGCTCACGGCGGCCGCCGGAGCCGGCTGGGCCTGCTACATCCTGGCGGCCCGTGCGGTCGGCTCGCGTTGGCAGCAGCTCGACGGCCTCGCGCTCGCGATGGCGATCGGCGCGGTCCTCGTCGCTCCGGCGACGGCGGCCTCGTGGGGCGGCGCCGGCGTGACGTGGGCCGTGGTGCTGGCCATGGCCGGCGTAGCGGTGCTGTCGTCGGTCATTCCGTACTCACTGGAGCTGCTCGCGCTGCGGCGGCTCGATACGCGGGTCTTCGGCGTGCTGCTCAGCGTGGAGCCCGCGCTCGCGGCGCTCGCCGGCTTCCTGCTCCTGGGCCAGCGGCTGAGCCTCATCGAGATGGCCGGCATCGGCCTCGTCGTCGTCGCGAGCGCGCTCGTCATGCGCGAACAGGTCGGGGAGCCTGCGATGGAGGCCGCCGAGATCGGGTGACCCAGACCCGGGGCGTCCGCCTCGGTCCCGCTCACGCTCCCCTCCTGCAAGCCCGGCGATAGCCTCGCGGCCGGCCGGCGTACCGCGTCCGTTGCGCCCGGTCGGACATCGTCGCGGATCGTGCTCACCGACCTTCTGTCCGTCTCGGCGGGGATCCTCGTCGGCGCGACCGTCCTGCTCGTAGTCGCTGGCCGGCTGCCGATCGGCGGTGACGTGCTGTCCGTCGGCGGCCGCATCCTCGACCTCGCCGCGATCGCCGCGCTGGCGATGCTGGCGGCCATCGCCGTCGGCCAGGTCGATCCGTTCCACCTCGGCCGGACGGCGCCGTCGCTCACGAGCCCAGTGACACTCGCCGCGGCCGGGACCGGCCTCGTCGCGCTCACGACGCCGCGCAAATGGTGGGTGGCCGGCACGGTCGCGTTCGCCGCGGCCGTTGTCGCGACGGCGCTCTACCTGGCCTACCTCGTGAGTGTCACGGTCGCGCTCACCGACTCGATCGGTGCGCTGCTGCTGGGCCTCACGCTGCTGGTCTTCCAGTTCGTCGCGCTCGGGCTGATGCTCGCCAGCATGTTCGAGGTCATCGATGCTCTCTGCCGGCCCCTCGAGGTCCCCCGCCGGCCCCCGCCTCCACCGGTCTGGCCGGTGGTGGCGTTCCAGATCCCGGCCCACGAGGAGCCGCCGGAGCTGCTCGTCGACACCATCACGGCGCTGACCGAGCTCGAGTACCCGACCGAGCGGCTCGTCATCCAGGTCATCGACAACAACACGACTGACGAGGCGCTGTGGCGCCCGGTCGAGGCCGAATGCGCCCGCCTGGCCGGCCAAGGCTTGCGCGTGCAGTTCCTGCACGTCGAGGACCTCGAGGGCTACAAGTCAGGCGCCCTCAACTACGGCGTGCGGCGGCTGCCCGACGACGTCGAGCTCCTCGCCGTCATCGACGCCGACTACATCGTCCGGCCCGACTTCCTGCGCGCGACGGTCCCCTACTTCGCCGACCCGCAGGTGGCGTTCGTCCAGACGCCCCAGGAGTACCGCGCCTGGCAGACGAGCGCGTTCTACCGGGCGTGCCACACGGGCTTCGCGTACTTCTTCCGGGTCGGGATGGTCAGCCGCTCGTACCACAACGCCATCATCTTCGCGGGCACGATGGGCGTAGTCCGGCGCGCGGCCATCGAGGCCATCGGCGGCTGGGACGAGACGAACATCACCGAGGATGCCGAGGCGAGCCTCCGGATCCTCGGCAGCGGCGCCCGGGGGATCTACCTGCCAGAGGCGATGGGTGCCGGGATCATGCCCCTGACGTACGAGGGGCTCCGCGGGCAGCGCTTCCGGTGGGCCTTCGGTGGGATGCAGATCCTGCGCGAGCACGGCCGCGACCTCCTGCCGTGGTCCCACTCGGGGCTGACGCAGCGCCAGCGCCGCGACTACCTGCTCGGCGGGCTCGGCTGGCTCAACGACGCGCTCAGCCTGGGGTTCGCGCTGTTCATCGGAGCCACCGGCCTGGGCGCCCTGACGGGCCATCCGTTCGTGGTCCAGCGGCTCACCGGGATCGGGCTCGTGCTGCCGCTGCTCTACATCGTGCTGGGCCTGGTCCGCTACCTGTGGGGCCTCCGGGTCGCGACCGGGGTCTCCCTCGGTGAGGCGATCGCGGCGCTGCGAGTGAACCTGAGCCTGTCGTGGGTCGTCACGCTGGCCCTGCTGCGGGCAACCGTCGAGAAGCGCGGCGTCTTCCTGCGCACGCCCAAGTTCGCCGGTGGGCTCGCGCGTCTTCGGTCGCTCGCCGCGGTCTGGGTCGAGGCGCTCGTGGCCGTGGCGATGCTCGGCCTGGCCGCCGCGATCGTCATCCGTGCGCAGTTCTCGCCGCTGACCCTGACCGTGGGCGTCCTGCTCGCATGGAGCGGGCTGGTCTTCGGTTCGGCGGTCGCCTTCGCCGTCGCCGACCCGACCCGACCGCCGGAGTGGCTGCGGCGCAAGGCGGCCCAGCAGCTCGGCAATGGCGAGTCGCGGCGCTCGGCTCGCCCGCCAGCCGGCGCCACGGCGGTCGCGACCGTCGGTGCGGTGGTTCTCCTCGCGGTCGCGCTCGCCGCCGAGTCGGGCCGCACGCCCGTCCCGAACGTCGCGCCGCCGGCGTTCGCGCTCGCGAGCCCGGCGCCGTCAGCCGCGACGCCCGCGCCCTCGTCGGCGCCGGCGTCCACGCTGGGCGTGGCTTCGTCAGCGAGACCGTTGGCTTCGCCGGCGGCGACCCTTCAGCCCCCAGCGCCAACCCTTCAGCCGCCGGCACCGACGCCGCCGACTCTGGCGCCCACCTCTCCCCCGGCGCCGCCCTCCCCGCTGCCGTCGTGATGCGGGCGCCCGGCGTCAGCCCCGGATGCCGGCGTCGATTCGGGCCATCAGCCTGCCGAGACGGCCGCGAGGCTCCGGCGCTGGGAGCCGCCGCACGATCGCCCGGACCTCCGGCGGGACGCTGGCGATCGCCCAGCCGATCTCTCGCTCGACGAGATCCCGCTCATCGGGAGTCGCCCGCTCACGGGCGAGCGCGGCGTACGCGGCCGGCCCGACGATGTGGCCGAGCGTCCCGAGGGTCGTCTCGTCGAAGTGGATGAAGGCCGTCGCGGCGGCCAGGCCTGCGGCGCGCGCCGCCGCAGCTGGGGCCGGATCGCCGACCTCGCGCCCGGCCGCGTAGGCCGCTCGCAAGTGCGGCCGCATCTCGCTGACGCGGGCGGTGCCACGGCCGTAGGCATGGGCGCCCGCGATCGCGGCACCCGGACGGCCGTCGGCCGGCGCCCGGTCCTCGAAGATCGGCAAGCTCCGCTCGGCGCAGTCGGCCGCCCAGGCGGCGATGAGGCGTCGATCAGCGTCGGTCAGGCTCACGCCCCCGACCTGTGTCGGCCGTCCCGACGATCAGCGCGGATGGGCGTCCAGCCAGGCGCGGACGGTCGGGACGTGCTCCTCGTGGAGGTGGCCGGTGAAGTCGACGTCGATGAGCGGCTCGCCGACCCAGTCGATGACCGTCGTGAGCGCCTCGTCCGGTAGCGCCGCCAGGACTGCGATCAGGCGGTCGTAGGAGGCGTCGTAGTCGGCTACGAGCTGTCCCGCCGGACGGCTGGCGTGCTGCTGGTGGATCCAGGCGTTGATCGTGTCGTCGTCGTCGAGGCCGGCCGGCCACGGTGGCGGCGGATCCGCCTCGGCGTGTGAGGCTGCCTCGAGGCGGGCGATCGTGCGGTTGCGCCAGCCCACGAGGTGGCCCGCCAGGTCGCCGAAGGTCCACT
>DATEZX010000376.1:0-4919 GCA_035255225.1 Candidatus Limnocylindrales bacterium | reverse complement strand
GTCGGGCTGGCGATGCTGATCTTCTACTGCAACCCGGTTCTGGTGGCCGTGCTCTCGGCGGCGCTCCATCGCGAGGTGCTGACCCCGCTGCGGCTGGTGGCCCTCGCGATCGCGGGCGCCGGCCTCGTCCTCATCCTCGGCAGCCAGCTGGGTCCAGAGGCGCACGCCACCGCGGTGGGCATCGCCCTCGCGAGCTTCGCCGCCATCTGCCACGCGATCTACCTCGTGGTCATCCGCGGCGGATTCGACGACGTGCCGACGGTCCAGGCGACCTCGCTCGTCCTCGCCGGTGGGGTGGTCATCTCCGGGACGGCTGCGGTCGCGGCCGAGGGGCCAGCGGTGCTCGGCGCGTGGCTCGCCTCGCCGGGGGCGTGGCTCGCGATCGCGACCGTCGCGACAGTCGGGGCGCTACCGAAGGTCTGGGTCCTGGGCGGGGTGCGCAGGATCGGGAGCACCCGGGCCGCGATCTGCATGCTCGTCGAGCCCGCGGTCGCGGTCGGGACCGCGGCCGTCGTGCTCGGTCAGGCCCTCACCGTCGCCGAGCTCGTCGGGGGGGCGGCGATCCTCGCGGCTGTCGTCCTGGTCCAGCTTCGCGCGCCCGTGAGGCGCGGACCCGCCGCCCTGGAGGCCGCCTGACCCGATTCGCCAGCGACGTCAGCGGCGGGCGTCTGGATCCGGGAGGACGAGGTCGCGGATCGCGGCCTGGAGGTCGTGGAACGACTTGATGAACGAGCGCAGCGTCCGGGTGGTCGCGCCGAAGCCCTCGAACTCCGGCGGAACCATGCCGTCGGGTTCGTAGGCCCGGCGGAAGTCCGGGATCCGCTCGTACAGGTCGGCGACCAGCGCCGGGTCGACCGGGACGTCCATCCGCGGCTCCGGAATGATGCCGCTGGCGTTGAACCGCGCCTGCCACGCGTGGGGCATCGTCATGCTGACGTCACCGCCGACGAGCTCCGTCCAGTGGAGCCGGTGGCGGTAGGCCGCCGCCAGGAGACGTGACCGGTAGCCGCGCTCCCGGAAGAGGCCGTACGCTCGCTTGAAGGCCGCGATGCCTGCCCAGTTCGGCGCGTCCGGGTGGACCGCCAGGCTGTCCCGCTCGACGACGACCTTCATCCAGTCGTCGAGCCGGCCGATCATGATCGTGACGATCGGCGACATCGTCGAGACGTCCTCGCCTGCGGCCACCCGCCGGTTCAGGCCGCGCTCGACCGCCTCGGCCGCGGCGATCGCCTGGGCGACCGTGAAGGCGACGGTCGAGTTGATGCTGACGCCGAGGGCCGTCGCCTCTTCCATCCCGATCAGGCCCTCGGCCGTGCACGGGAACTTGACCTGCATGTTGGGAGCCAGACCGTGGAAGCGGATCGCCTGCTCGATCATCCGGGCCGGGTGGCGGTGGTTGGCCGGGTTGATCTGGAGGGAGAGCCGGCCGGCTCGCCCGCGCCGCTCCTCGTAGACCGGCTGGAGCACCGCCGCTCCCCGGGCCGCCATGTCTTCCACGATCGCCCAGGTCAGGTCCAGCTCCGACCAGCTCGGGTTGGCCGCGGCGAGCTCATGGACGCGGGGGAGCCAGTGGTCGCCCTCCTTCTTGAGGACCTCGAGGACGATGCTCGGGTTCGAGGTCGCGCCGGTCGCGCCGCGCTCGACCGCGTAGGCGAGCTCCTCGACGGCGCACGAGTCGTTCCAGTACTGGGTCGGGGTCTCCCGGGTCATGCGGAGGAGGGGAGAGTCGAGCGCCGCGAGCACCATGGTCGGAGCCTCCAGGGTCAAGCTGGTAGGACGTATCATCGATGATCGATTACCTGACCGCAAGAGCCCCGGCCGGCGCCTTGACTCGCAGGCCCCGCCAGCCCTAGAGTTATCGACAATCGATTATCGATCTATTCCCTCGGGCGTCCCGCGGAGGGCAACGGCTCGAGTGGTGACGGTGGTGCTCCTCGGCACGCTCGATACGAAGGCCACCGAATACGCCTTCGTGCGGGCTCAGCTTCTCGCCCAGGGTTGCCAGGTCGTGGTCGTCGACGCCGGCGTGACCGGCAGCTCGCCGGCCGCCGACGTGAGCGCCGACGAGGTGGCGGCGGCCGCCGGGTGGGACCGCAGCCGACTCGCCGAGGCCGGCGATCGCGGCTCGGCGATGGCCGTCATGACCGATGGCGCGACGCGGGTCGTCCGGGAGCTCCACGGCGCCGGGCGGCTCGACGGAATCGTCGGGCTCGGCGGATCTGGCGCGACGTCGCTCGTCTCGGCGGCGATGCGGGCCCTGCCACTGGGCGTTCCGAAGCTCCTGGTCTCGACCTTCGCGGCGAGCGACCTCCGGCCGTTCCTCGGCACGAGCGACATCATGGTGATGCCCGCGGTCACCGACGTCGCCGGCATCAATCGCGTCTCCGAGCGGATCTACGTGAGCGCCGCGGCTGCGATGGCCGGGATGGCCCGGGCGATGGCAGCCTTCGAATCGAGCCTCCCGGCCCGACCGGCGGTGGGCGCGACGATGTTTGGCGTCACGACCCGGTGCGTCAACGCGGCTCGAGCGGCCCTCGAGGATCGGGGCTACGAGGTCCTCGTCTTCCACGCCACGGGCATCGGTGGCCAGGCGATGGAGGACCTCGCCAGGGCGGGCGTGATCAGCGCCGTGATGGACGCCACGACGACCGAGCTCGCGGATGAGCTGGTCGGGGGCGTGATGGCGGCCGGGCCGGGTCGCCTCGAGGCCGCCGGCCGGCTCGGCCTGCCGCAGGTGGTGTCCCCGGGAGCCCTTGACATCGTCAACTTCGGGCCGCTCGGCAGTGTGCCGGCGCGGTTTCGGGACCGCAGGCTGTACCGGCACAACGCCGAGGTCACACTCATGCGGACGTCCGAGGCCGAGTGCGCGGAGCTGGGCCGGATCATGGCTCGGAAGCTGAATGCCGCAACGGGACCGGTGACCGTCTTCATCCCGGCCGGCGGCCTGTCGGCGCTCGATGTGCCCGACGGGCCGTTCTGGGATCCGATCGCCGACGCGGCCCTGCGACGGGAGCTGCGGGCCGGGCTCCGCACGGACATCAGGGTGGTCGAGCTGACCACGGACATCAACGATCCCGACTTCGCGCGTGCGATGGCCGAGCGTCTCGACGAGCAGATCCGCTCGTTGGCTGCACGGGGCGGTGGGGACCGGCCGGAGGAGGTGCTTGACGAGACGCCGATCGCGGCCGCGGCGTCGGCCGCGCACTAGGGACGAGCCGACGGGCCGCCGTCCGGCGGTCCGACCCTTGAGCCAGGAGGACTGAGCAGTGCCCTTGAAGGAAGAGATCCTCGACCAGTTCCTCGGGGACGCGACGTTCCCGGTGGACTGGTCGTCGGACACCGAGAAGCTGCTGTTCTGGGTCTACGACGACCTCCACTGCCCGAAGCCCCTGAGCCCGATGTACGAGGACATCGGCGGCTGGTGGCTGTCGTGCGATCACATGTTCCGGCGCTTTGGAACGCCGTTCGCGACGGACTGGATCTACAAGAAGATCAATGGCTACCTGTACACGGCTGCGATCCCGGCCGAGGCCGGCCTGACGGTCCTGACCCAGGAGTACGACCTCGAGACGCGGGCGATCGTGCCCCAGCCGTCCGACCCCGGTTACGCCGGGAAGATCGGCGCCTATCTAGGGGCCGTCCTGCCGGTGTACGGCAGCAACTTCGTCCACTGGTGGCGGACTCGGTTCGTACCCGAGATGGATCGCAACTTCGTGTACATCGAAGGCATGCTCGACAAGAAGCGCGAGCTGAGCCTGGCCGACCTGGCGGTCCTCCTCGAGGACGCCATCGACATGCACGACCGCCACTGGAAGATCCACTGGATGCTGAATTTCGCCCAGCTGTCGGCGACGCTCAACCTCCGCGCGGTCGCGGAGAAGACCCACGGCAAGATCGACGAGGTCCTGCTCGGGCGGCTCCAGAGCTCGGCCAACGACCGCAACTGGGACAAGATCCGAGCCCTCTGGGAGGCCAAGGAGGAGGTCAAGGGCGATCCCGAGCTGATGACGGCGTTCGACAGCCCGTCGGCGACCGAGATCGTCCCGCGCCTCGAGGCCTCCGAGCGGGGCCGGCGCTTCATCGCCGAGCGGATCCTGCCGTATCAGAAGGAGTTCGGCTGGCACGCCGTCTGGAGCCACGAGTTCGTGTTCCCGAGCTTCCGCGAGGACATGACCCCGGTCATCCAGCTGGTCCGCGACCAGTACGCCTCGGCGTACGACTACCCGTCCGCGGTCGGCAAGGTCAAGGCTGATATCGACGCCGCCGCCGTGGAGATCCTCGCTGGTCTCGAGGGCGAGGCGCTCGAGGAGATGCGGGCCGCCAACGAGATCAACCTCAAGATGGCGCCGCTCACCCCGGACCATCACTTCTACATCGACCAGGGCGCCAACGCGCACGTCCGGCTCGTGCTCATCGCCGTCGGCGAGAAGCTCGTCGAGCAGGGCGTCCTCGACCAGCCCGACGACGTCATCCTCTTCCGCTACAACCAGCTGCGCGACTTCATCGGCGACCCGTCCTCGATGGACGGTCGCGCCATCGTCGCGGCAGCCCGGGCGAAGCGCGCGGCCGCCGATGCCCTGCAGCCGCGCGACTGGGTCGGCACCGTCACGGCGACGCAGCTCGCGTTCCCGTACCTCAACCTGTGGGGCTTCCCCGACAAGTTCTACCGCTCTGGCGAGGTCGAGTTCGGCAAGGTCAAGGGCATCGCCGGATCGCCCGGCGTCGTCGAGGGCGTCGCGCGGGTCGTCATGTCGGAGGCCGAGTTCGACAGCCTCCGGGTCGGCGAGATCCTCGTCTGCCAGATGACGAACCCCGCGTGGCAGGTCCTGTTCACCCGGATCGCCGGCCTCGTCACCGATGCCGGCGGCTTCACCGCCCACCCGGCGGTCCTGTCCCGCGAGTACGGCATCCCGGCGGTC
>DATEZX010000375.1:0-9296 GCA_035255225.1 Candidatus Limnocylindrales bacterium | reverse complement strand
CCTCAAGGCGCAGGGCAACCCCGTCTCCCTCGACCTGATGCCAGGCACGAACCACACGACCATCGGCGTCGCCGGCTGGCCGGTCTTCCTGGCCGCGTTCGGGAAGGCCGCGGCTCCCTAGGTCGCGTCGAGCCGGTACCCGACCCCCCGCACCGGGATGAGCTTCGGGCCGGCGGCAGCCGCGAGCTTCGAGCGCAGCCGGGCGATATGGGGCTTCAGCCACAGGAGGTCCGGGTTGGCCTCGGCGGGCCAGCCGGCGCGGACGAGCTGGAGGTGCGGCACGACGTCGCCACCCGCCCGGACGAGGAGCTCGAGGAGGCGGTACTCGATTGGTGTGAGGTTGAGGAGTGTCTCGCCGACCCGCGCCTCATGCCGCCCCGAGTCCATGACGAGATCGCCGGCCACGAGGCTTCCGCTGCCTCCACCGGCCGCCGCTGACGAGCCGACGACGCCCGACGCCCGGTCCGCCCGGCGCATGACGGCGCCGATCCGGGCGAGCAGCTCGGCTCGACCGAACGGCTTGACGAGGTAGTCGTCGGCGCCGATGCCGAGGGCGCGGACCTTGGCCTCCTCGGAGCTCTCGCCGGAGACGACGACGATCGGGGCGTCGCCCTCGGCCCGCATCCGGCCGGCGACGGTGAAGCCGTCCGGCCCCGGCATCGCCAGGTCGAGGAGGACGATGTCCGGCCGTTCCTCGCGATACCGCCTGACGGCAGTCAGGCCGTCATATGCGGTGATGACCTGGTGCCCCTCCGTGCCGACGAGCGCGGTGATCGCGCCGACCATCGCCGGGTCGTCGTCGACGACGAGGATGCGGAGAGGCCGGGTTGTCGTCACGCCGGAACTCTAGACGGCTGCCGCGGCGGGCAGGGAGACGACGAACCTCGCCCCGTGGCCCTTCGCCGGCTCGCACCACAGCCGCGCACCCATCGACCCCGCGAGCCGGCGCGCTGCGTACAGGCCGATGCCGGAGCCGCGGGCGGTATGCGTCTCGCGTCGCGCATATGGCTCGAAGATCCGCTCGCGCCACTCGTCCGGAATGCCGGGCCCCTCGTCGGACACGGACACCCGGACCCCGCCCTCGATGAGCTTCCAGTCGACCCGGATCGCCGTCTCCGGCGGCGCGTACTTGACGGCGTTCTCGAGGAGGTGCTCGAGGATCTGCCGGAGCCGCGCCGGATCGGTCAGGGCGAAAAGCCGGACGCCGCCGTGGACCTCGACATGGTGATGCCCGAGGAGCGGGGCGAGCTCACCGACGACCTCGCGCGCGACGGTCCCGACGTCGGTCGGCCGGAGGTCGGCCGGTAGCTCACTGCCGACCCGGACCGAGGCGAGGATCGAGTCGACCAGGCGATCGAGCCGCCCGATCTGGTCCATCGCCGAGCGGTACCACTCGGCTCGGCGCTCGCGTCGCTCCGGGTCGCGGGACGGGCGGCCGTCCTCGAGGGACGGCTCCTCGGCCAGGAGATCGGCGTAGGCGCGGACCACGGCGAGCGGCGTGCGCAACTCGTGGGTGACCATCGCGATGAGGTCGGCCCTGGCCTCGTCGATGGCCTTGAGCTCGGCCGCGCGCGCCTCGGCCTCGCGCTGGAGGCGGCCCTTCTCGACGATCCCCGCCAGCAGGTCGGCGATGGCTCGGAGATGGGCGACGTCGGAGTCGCTGAAGTTCCGGAACGTCTCGGTCTGGACGTTCAGGACGCCGACGATCCGGTCGTCCCAGACGAGGGGCACCGAGAGCATCGAGGCGACGAAGCGCTTCTGGTCGATGCCCCGCACCCACAGGAATCGCTGGTCCCGCCCGACGTCGGGGATGACGAGCGGCTCGCGGGTCTGGGCCACCCGGCCGGTCACGCCCTGCCCGAACGGGACCCGGGCCCGTCCGATCTGGAAGCGGTCGAGGCCGTTCGTGGCCGCGAGCGTCAGGTGGCGCTCGTCGCGGTCCAGGAGGTAGAGCGACGAGACCGTCGCATGCATCGCGTCGCGGGTCTCGTCGACGACCGTCCCCAGGAGCTCGTCCCACGTCCGCGCGGTCGTCGCCAGGCGAGCGACGCGGTGGAGGAAGCGAAGCTGATCGAGCTGCTCGGTGTCCTCGACGGTCACCCGCTCACGATAGCGGAGGGGTCCGAGCCGGCCGCACCCGGCGGCGGGGCCGCCACCGCCGGAGCAGCCGCGCGAGCAGGCACGCCGCTGCCGATCCCGCGCCTGGCGAGCGCCTCGATGAGCCGCTCGACGTCGGCGTCCTCGACGTAGCGCTGCCGCGAGACGCGGACGAGGAACATCGATGGCCGGGAGGTCGGCGATGGCCGCGCGGCCGGGACCGGGAAGGGGCTGATCGGCACCTCGATGCGCTCCTCCGTGGCCAGGGCGTCCCGCAACGCCTCTGCGTCGTCGTCCGTGGCGAGGAGCCCCGGAGGCAGGGCGACCGAGGCCATCGAGCCGAGCATCACCTCCGGGGCGATCGGCTCGCCGCCGAGCGCCTCGAGGAGGCGGCGCCGCGTCCGGACGGCGGCCTCGCGGTTCTCGGCCATCAGGCCGGGCCAGCCGTCGGGATGGAGGGTGCCCAACAGGCGGATCGCAAACGGGAGAGTGAGGAACGGCGACGGGTCCTGCGTGCCCGGCCAGTCGAATTCACGCCACAGCCTGGGCCGGTCGGCCCGGGGATCGTTCGCGCCGTGGCTGGTGATCAGGGGCCGGACGTGGTCGCGTCGGTCGGCCCGCACGACGAGGACGCCGCAGACCTTCGGTCCGCACAGCCACTTGTGGCCGTTCGCGGTCCAGTACGCGGCCCCGAGGGCGGTCACGTCGAGCGGGACCATCCCCGGGGCATGGGCCGCGTCGACGAGCGTGTCGACGCCCATCCGGTCGAGCTCGCGGACGATGTCCTCGATCGGGAAGACGAGACCGCTCGGGCTCGTGATGTGGGAGACGAGGGCCAGTCGGGTCCGCGGGGTCACGGACGCGAGGATCGCCTCGGTGACCTCGCGCGGGTCGCGGATCGGCAGCGGGATCGAGACGCGGACGACTCGGGCTCGAGCCTCATCGGCCACGGCGGCCAGGGCATTGAGCGTGGCGTTGTACTCGTGGTCGGTCGTCAGGAGCTCGTCGCCCGGCCGGAGCCGCAGCGAGCGCAGGACGGTCGACACGCCGGCCGTCGCGTTCGGGACGACGACCGTCCCCTCCGGATCGGCCCCGATGAACGCGGCCACCTCGGCGCGGGCGGCATCGAGGCGCGGCTCGAAGGCCCGCTCCAGGGCGATCATCGGGTTGGCCTCGAGATCCTCGAGGATGGCCGCTCGAGCGGCCATGACCGGTTCCGGGCACGCGCCGAATGAGCCGTGATTCAGGAACGTCACGCCGGGATCCAGGCGCCACGGGCAGTCGGGGGCGAAGCCTCGCACCCGCGGAGCATAGCGACGAGCGGGCCCGGGAAGCCCGGCTGGTCCGGCTCGTGCCGGCGGGCGGACCGCGGAGGCCCGCCCGCCGGTTGCCAGGTGGATCCGCCTCGGCGCGTCGGCGCCCTGGTGCTTCAGCTGCCGGTCGCTCCCGGCACTCGGAGGATGTGCTTCGCGAGTGCGGTCCCGCCGTCGAGACGCGACTGCACGAAGAGCTGGTCGCCGACCTTGAGGTCAGCGAGGGCGCCCTTGCCCGCGCCGCCGCCGAGGAACACGACGGTGGCCGCGTCGGTCGAGACGGTCACGGTTCCACCGCCGGCCTCGCTCATCGTCAACGACCCGGAGCCGATCGAGGCGATCGTGCCGTGGTCGAGCTGGAACGTGACGAGGTTGCCGTTCTGGTCGGTGGCCGTGATCGTGGCGTGGACGAGGTGCTTCGCGAACGGCCGATTGGCGAGGATCCGGCCAATCCGTCCGACGAGTCCGTCGCGAAGGGCCCCGGGTCCGGCGGCCGAGGCCCCCGGGGCGGCCGACGGCGCGGCTGCGACAGGGGCGGCCGGCACGGACGGTGCGCCCGACGAGGCGGCGACCAGGCCGACGCCGAGGGCGGCGAGGACGACGATGGCACCGCCCGTGAGGACGAGTCGCCAGGTTGGGATGCGCATGCTGGATGGAACCTCCGATGGCTCGATCCGACCGGTCGGTCGGACGCCGACCTGGTCGGCGCAGCGGCGACGATGGCTCCGCCGGCTCAGGCGTGCCAGCGCTTGATGTCAGGGGCGCGTAAGCACCCGACGCGCGGGCGTGGAGCGTGGCGCTTTGACCGGGGCTCCGACATCGGGTAGAGTGATTGGCCTTCGCGGGGTGGAGCAGCGGCAGCTCGTCGGGCTCATAACCCGAAGGTCGGAGGTTCGAATCCTTCCCCCGCAACCAATCGCATATCCCTGAGAACCCCGGGTCCCGACCACCCGGGGTTCTTCCTATTCGTGACCTGCTCCTACTCCCAGCGGAAGAGGCGGCCCGCGAGGGCGCTCGCGCCCGCCGCCCAGGCCGCGAGGACGAGGAACGGCCGGACGAGGTCCCCGTCGGACGACGCGGCCAGAGCGGCATGGAGGACGTCGGTCAGGGCCGACGACGGCAACACGAGGCCGAATGAGGCGAGGGGCTCGGGCAGGTGATCGAGCGGGAGGATCGTCCCGCCGAGCATGAGGAAGGCCAGGAAGAGCCCGTTGGCGAGCGCGAGCGTCGCCTCGGCCCGGAGGGTTCCGGCCATGAGCAGGCCGAGGCCCGCGAAGGCCGCCGTCCCGAGGCCGACGGCGACGATCAGCAGGAGCGCGCGACGGGGCAGGTCGTCCGTGGCGGGAGGCCATCCCAGGACGGCGGCGGCGACAGCGAGCAGCAGGGCGACCTGGCCGACCTCGATGACAAGGATGGCCGCGATCTTGGCGGCCACGACGCCGGACCGAGGCAGCGGCGCCCCACCGAGGCGCTTGAGGACGCCGTACGAGCGCTCGTACGCCGTCGCGATGCCGAGGTTGACGAGGCTCGCCGCGATGACCGCGATGGCGAGCGTGCCCGGGAGGAGCCCCGCCACGGCCGACGGGCCGGTGCCGAGCGGACCGATCCCGAGGTTCGCGAAGAACGCCAGCACCGCGATCGGGATGACAAGCATGACGAGCAGGTTCTCGCCGCGCCGGAGCGCGAGCCGCAGCTCCATCGCCGCGAGGGCGGCCACCGATCGTCGAAGGGGCGCCGGGCGACTCATACGGCGACCTCGCTCACTCGGCGACCCTCGCCCATTCGCCGACGCTCGCTCATTCGGCGGCCTCGACGGCCGCGTCACCGGTCAGCTCGAGGTAGCGCTCTTCGAGGCTCGCCGCGCCGGCGCGGAGCTCGACGATCAGGACTCCCTCGCGGGCGGCCCAGCCGGCGACCTCGGCGATCGTGTCGGCCGTGGCCGCCTCGCCGGTGACCCGGTACCAGGCGAGGGCGCCGCCGCTGGCGCCGTCCGCGCGTGACACGGCGGCCGCGGGCGCCGCCGTCGCGAGTCGGGCGCCCAGCCGACCGAGCTGCTCGTCCGTCGCCTCGCCGTGGAGCCGGAAGCGGAGCTCGGCCGACGCGCCGGCCATGAGCTCGTCGGGCGTGCCCTCGGCCCGGATCCGGCCGCCATGAAGGATCGCGACCCTGTCGGCGAGCCGTTCGACGTCGACCAGGTCGTGGGTCGTCAGGAGGATCGCGCGGCCCTCGGCTCGGAGGCCGGCGATGCGGTCGCGGGTCGCGCGACGGGCCTCCGGGTCCATGCCCGCGGTCGGTTCATCGAGGAGGAGCACCTCTGGCTCGCCGACCAGCGCCAGGGCGAAGGCCAGGCGCTGCCGCTCGCCGCCGGACAGGCGCCGGACCCGGGTCGTCGCGACGGCGCTGAGCCCGAGGTCGGCCAGGAGCCCCTCGGGATCACGGCTGCCGGCGTGGAAGGTGGCATAGAGGCGGAGGACGTCGCGCGGCGTCGCGCGCGGATCGAGGCCGCCCGACTGGAGCATCAGCCCGACCCGGGCGCGCAGCGCGGTGCCGGCATCGGGCCGTTCGCCGAGGACGCGTACCTCTCCGCCATCGGCCGCCCGGTAGCCCTCCACGATCTCGACGAGGGTGGTCTTGCCGGCGCCGTTCGGACCGAGGAGGGCGACGAGCTCACCCGGCGCGACACGGAGGTCGACGCCATCGAGGACCGTGCGGTCGCCGTAGCGCTTGACGAGGCCGCGGACCTCGATGGCCGCGGGAGCCGCGGATCGGGCGTTGACCACCGACATGGGCTCGGCGATCACGAGCCCGTGGGGCGCGGGCTCGGCGCGATCGAGGCGTACAGCGCCTCGAACTCGGCGTCGGTGACCTCGCCGACCTGGACCCGGCGCAGGATCCCCGTCGCATCGATGAAGTAGCTCTGCGGCCGCGCGGCGACCCGGTAGGCCGCCTTGATCGAGCCACCCGGGTCGTCGACCGTCGACCACGTGGCCCCGTAGGCGGCGATGAAGTCGCGGGCCGGGGCCGGCGGATCGTCCATGAGGATCCCGACGATCGCCAGGCCATCGGCCGCGTGCTGCCCGAGCTTGGCCTTGAAGAGCGGGAACTCGTCGCGGCAGGGGACACAGCTCGGACCCCAGAAGTTGACGATCACCGGCCGGCCGCGCAGCGACGCGAGGTCGAACGCCAGGCCATCGAGCGTCGTGCCGGTGATCGGCGGGGCGGGATCGCCGCAGCCGTGGCAAGCGCTGACGGTCCCGCCGGGCGCGCGCAACGCGCCGGCGGCGAGGACGATCGCGAGGGTCGCGGCGAGGGCGAGGCCAAGGGCGACGAGGATCGGTCGTCGCCGCGGGTCGATGTGGATCGGCGTACGGACCTACTTGACGGTGAGCGTCCCGGTCATGCCTGGGATCGGATGGACTTTGCAGATGAAGGTATACGTTCCGGGCTGGAGCGGCTGGAACTGGTAGACGGTCGACTTCCCGCCGTCGATCGTCGGTTGGTCCTGGACGACGCTGCCGTCGCTCCCGCGGATCTGGATGTTATGCGGGATCCCGGCTGCATCCTGGTTCTGGAAGGCGATCGTGAAGGCCTTGCCCCCGCCGATCGACAGGCTGTGGGTGTCGAACGCGATGTCCTTCGCCACGACCGACAGGTCGCCGGTCGGCCCGCCGCCACCCGCTCCGCCCGAGGCGGCCGGCGACGCGCTCGGGGCCGCTGCGCCGCCGATCGAGCCGAGGAGGCCGGTCTGGGCGACGGCGACGATGACGAACACGGCCGCGAAGCCCTGGAGGGCCGTCATCGGCCAGCCCCGCGCCGGGATGTTCTCGAGGTGGCCGGTCCGGTCGGCCTCCTCGACCTTTCGGTACTCGGCGCTGAAGTCGACCAGCCAGCCCACCAGGGTCCAGACCAGGAACACGACCGCGACGAGCAGCAGCCAGCCGCCGACGACGAGGCCGCCGAGGAGGGCGGCTGTGCCGAGGGCGCCGAGCAGCGGCCTGATCGACGGGCCGGGCATGTGGACGCCCGGCGGCGGCCCCGGATGGACCACCGCCGGCAGGCTCGGCGCCGGCTCGAGGTGCTCGTAGTCGCGGAGCGCCTCGCGGCCCCAGGCGAGCAGCGTGACGATGAGGATCGAGGCGCCGACGAGCAGCGCCAGGCCGCCGATGATGAGGCCGGCGAACAGCGCCGCGGCGCCGACGGCGGCCAGGATCGGGGCCGACGAGCCGCCGGGCATGTGCACGCTGGCCGGCGCCACGGGCGCCACGCGGGCCGGCGCGCGGCGGGTCGGCCCGGCGGTCGCGAACGCCCGGAGCGTAAGGGCCAGCCACAGGATGACGACCAGCAGCAGGGCGATCGGGATGAGCCCGATCAGCGCGCCCCAATCAGGGGTGATGATCGGGGTCAGGAGATCGAGGATCGGCTGGATCGGGTTGGCGGTCGAGGTCGGCATGCCCGGGCTCTGGGCGCCTCAGTCGCTGGATCCGGCCGTCAGCACGTAGGCCATGATCCCCATCGCCGCACCGAGGGCGAACAGCATCGTCGCGCCGGCCCACTGCTCCTCGGGCTGGTAGCCGAGGACGGGCGCCAGCAGGAAGTAGCCGAGGGCGAGGACGACCCAGGCCACGCCGATGATGATCGAGTTGCGCCGGCGGCGGGTCATCGCGCCTTCTCGCGGGTCATCTCGGCTCCGTGGCTACAGCAGGTACAACGTCGAGAACAGGATGATCCACACGACGTCGACGAAGTGCCAGTAGAACGACACGGCCTCGACCGCATCGTGGTGGCGGGCCGAGAACTGGCCGGCCATGCCGCGGTAGAGGATGACGCCGAGCATGAGCACGCCGCCGAAGACGTGGGCGCCGTGGAAGCCGGTCAGGGTGAAGTACGTCGTCCCGAACATGCTCGACGACAGGGACAGGCCCTTGCCGAACAGGACGCTGTAGTCGATCGCCTGCATGATCAGGAACGCGATCCCGAGGATGAACGTGAAGCCGATGTTCCGGAGGAATCCGGTCCGGTCGCCGCGCCGGATCGCCCAGACGGCGAACTGGCAGGTGAACGAGCTGGCGATGAGCAGGATCGTCGCGATGACGATCAGCGACAGCGGGTGATCGAGGCTCGGGAGGGCGTCGTTGAGGATCTGCTGGCCGGCCTTCCAGGGATCCGATGACAGGTCGCGGGCGCGAGTCGAGAAGTAGGCCGCGAAGAGGCCCGAGAAGAACATCACCTCGGAGGTGATGAACAGCAGCATCCCGAGGATCGGGTTGCTGATCCCCCGGGCGACGTGGCCCTCCTGGCTGACGATCGGCATGCCGGCGAGGCCCGATTCGTCGCCCCGGGGCTGGATGGCGGGGGCGTCGGCGGTCATCGGCTCGCGCCTTCGCCCTCGCCGTGGGCGTAGCCCGGGCGCCCGTGGCGCAGGTCGAACAGCGGTCGCTCCGAGCGAATCTCGGGCAGGCGGTCGAAGTTGTACGGCGGCGGCGGTGAGGACGTCGCCCACTCGAGGGTGTTGCCCTCCCATGGGTCGTCGCCCGCGACCACCCCGTTCCGGAGCGACACGAAGACGTTCCAGATGAAGGGCAGGACCGAGGCCGCGATGAGGAAGCCGCCGACTGTCGCCAGGAGGTTCAGGTCGTTCCAGCCGGCGTTGCTGGCGTAGTCCGCGATCCGGCGCGGCATGCCTGAGATGCCGAGGATGTGCATCGGGAAGAACGTCAGGTTGAAGCCGATGATCATCAGCACGAAGTGGAGCTTGCCGAGGCCCTCGTCGAGCATCCGCCCCGTCATCTTGGGGAACCAGTAGTAGAGGCCCGCGAAGACGCCGAAGACCGACCCGCCGAAGAGGACGTAGTGGATGTGGGCCACGACCCAGTACGTGTCGTGGAG
>DATEZX010000374.1:0-9128 GCA_035255225.1 Candidatus Limnocylindrales bacterium | reverse complement strand
GTCGTCGAGCTCCGAACGATCACCCTCGGGCTGGCGGCGCTGCCGGCGTCGCGGCCCGTGCCGCGGGACATGCGGATCACCGCTGAGCAGGCCGCCCGGCTCGGACGCGTCGGGTTCTGGCGGCGGCTGCTGCGGCCGTTCGGTACGGAGGGACTCCCGACCCTGCGGCCGATCGCCGCAACGCTGACCACGCTGGGCCTCGCCGGCCTCCTGCTGACCGCCCTCCCGCTCGGGTTCGGAGCCGGCGGCGCGGCCATCCTGAACACGATCGGCAGCGCGGTCGGGACCCCCGGCGCGGGGGCGCCGGTACCCGCGGTCGTGCCAAGCAGCGCCGCCGAGCAGCAGGGCTCCGATGCGAAGGGCCCCACCTACGCCTCCGCGCAACCGGCGGCATCCGCCAACACCGGCGGCGTCCTCGGCCCCGCGACCGGCGGCACGAACGAGCGGAGCATCGAGTCGCATTCGCCCGGACTGTCGGACGCCCTGCCGCAGCTGCCGCCCCTGGCCTGGCTCTCCCTCGGGCTGGTAGCCGCGGGGATCGGACTGTTCGCGCTCCTGCTCGTCGGTCGTCGCGTCGCCTGACGTCCCGAGCTTCGCTGACGCTCAGGCGCTTCACTGACGATCCGGCGCGTCGCACCGCCCCGACGACCCGGGGTCGGCAGGCGGGAGCCCGCCGGTACACTTCGAGGCATGGAACGCCTGATGCTGCTCGACGGCTTCGGGCTCGTGTACCGGGGCTACTACGCCCTCCCGCCGCTCACGACCTCGAAGGGCGAGCTGGTGAATGGGGTGTTCGGCTTCTGCAGCATCGTCCTGCGGGGGATCGCGGACCTCCGCCCGGACTACCTCGCGGTCGCCTTCGACCTGTCGGGCCCGACCTTCCGCCACGAGCAGTACGCCGAGTACAAGGCCACGCGGACCCGGATGCCGGATGACCTCGCGGCCCAGTTCCCGAAGGTTCGCGAGGTCGTCAAGGCCCTCCGGATCCCGGTCTACGAGCAGCCCGGCTATGAAGCCGACGACGCGATCGGGACCCTCGTCGGCCAGGCCGAGGCGGCTGGCGTCGAGACGACGATCGTGTCGGTCGACCTCGACATGCTCCAGCTCGTGTCGGGGGCGACCCGACTGATGACGACCCGATCCGGGGTCGAGAACACCGTCATCTACGACCCGGCGCGGATCTGGGAGCGGTTCGGGCTGCGGCCGGACCAGATGATCGACTACAAGGCCCTGAAGGGCGACCCGACCGACAACATCCCCGGCGTGCCCGGGGTGGGGGAGAAGACCGCGGCCAGGCTCGTCGCGGAGTTCGGGCACCTCGAGGGCCTGTACGACCGGCTGGCCGAGGTCAAGCCCGAGAAGCTCCGCGGGGTGCTGGCCGAGCATCGCGACCAGGTGTTCGAGGGCCGGGAGCTGTCGCGGATCGTGCGCGACCTGCCGCTGACCCTCGACCTGCCGGCCGCGCGCCTTGGTGACTACGACCGCGACACGGTCCTCCGGCTGTTCCGCGAGTACGAGTTCCGGACGCTCATCGAGCGCCTGCCGGCGATGACCGGCGAGAGCCCGGCCGACAAGGCCCAGGCCCTGCGCGCCGTCGCGACGAGCGGCGACATCCCGGCGGCGAGGGTCGGCACAGACCGCCCGGAGGGCTGGGGCGCCGGCCGCCCGATCCGGGCCGGGTCACTCGGTGGCGACGGGCTACAGCTGAGCCTCGACTTCGATCATGTTCCGCAAGGGCCGGCGGCAGCGGGCGTGGGTCGGGTCGAGGCCGGGCCGCGTGCGCCGGAGCGGTTTGACGACCTGCCCAGCGCCCTCGGCGCGACGATCAGCGATCCCGGCCGGATCGAGGTCCTCGCGGCCGGCGACGTGTCGTCGCTCGGGGACTGGCTGTCGGCGCACGGCTCGGTCGGCGCTGCGATCGCCTTCGACGATCCGCGACCGCGGCGCGGCCAGGCCCTCGCGTTCGGCGTCGCCGCGGCCGACGGCCGGGTCGTCGTCGGGGAGGGGAGTGAGGCCGCCGCCGCCCTGCGAGAGCTCGTCGAGGCCCGCGGCCTGCCGCTCGTGGCCCATGAGGCCAAGCCCATCCTCGTCGCCCGGTTCGCGGCGGACGCCGCCGCGCCGGCGACGCCGGTCGAGTTCGACACTCAGATCGCGGCCTACATCCTCAACGCCGCGCTGCGATCGCAGACGATCGCCGACGTCGTCGCGGAGCGGCTGAACCTGGTCCTGCCGCCGCCCAAGGAGCTGACGCCGGCCCACCAGGCGGGCCTTGAGGCGCTGTCGGCCCTCACCGCCCGCGAGCCCCTCGCTCGGGCGCTCACCGAGTCCGGCCTCGAGCGCCTGTACCGCGAGATCGAGCTGCCGCTCGTCCCGGTCCTCGCCCGGATGGAGGCGCGCGGGGTCGCGGTCGACCTCGAGGCGCTGGCCCAGCTCGATCGCGAGTTCGGCGTCGAGATCGCCCGGCTCGAGCGGGAGATCTACGACGCGGTCGGCCACGAGTTCACGATCGGCTCGCCGAAGCAGCTCGGCGACATCCTGTTCGGTGAGCTGCGGCTCCCGAAGGGTCGCAAGACCAAGACCGGCTACTCGACCGACGCCGCGGTCCTCGAGGAGCTGGTCGACGTCCATCCCGTCGTCCAGCCGGTCCTCGACTGGCGGATCTACACCAAGCTCCGGTCGACCTACGTCGAGGCCCTGCCGACGCTCATCGCGCCCGACGGCCGCCTCCACACGACGTTCCACCAGGCGGTTGCCGCGACCGGGCGCTTGTCGTCGTCGGATCCGAACCTCCAGAACATCCCGATCCGGACGACGCTCGGCCGGCGGATCCGCCGGGCGTTCGTGGCCGGCTCGCCGGAGACCGTGCTCGTCGCCGCCGACTACTCGCAGATCGAGCTCCGGATCATCGCCCACGTCTCGGGCGACGAGCACCTCAAGGACGCCTTCGCGAGGCAGGCCGACATCCACCGCGAGACGGCCGCACGGGTCCTCCACAAGGAACCCGCCGACGTGACGCCGGACGAGCGGTCGATGGCCAAGATGGTCAACTTCGGGCTGGCCTACGGGATGAGCGACTACGGCCTGTCGACCCGCGCCGGGATCAGCCGCGAGGAAGCCCAGGAGTTCATCAACTCCTACTTCGCCGCCTACTCGGGCATCAGCTACTACATGCTCCACATCAAGGAGACGGCCCGCCGCCAGGGCTACGTCACGACGCTCCTCGG
The DNA here is from genome assembly GCA_035255225.1 of Candidatus Limnocylindrales bacterium. Taxonomy (GTDB): domain Bacteria; phylum Chloroflexota; class Limnocylindria; order Limnocylindrales; family CSP1-4; genus UBA5189. The sequence continues at coordinate 5,904 of DATEZX010000374.1, read as the reverse complement.
CCGCAAGCGCCAGATCCCGGAGCTCCACGCGGCCAACGCCGCCCTCCGCGGCGCCGGCGAGCGGATGGCCATCAACATGCCGATCCAGGGGACGGCGGCCGACATCGTGAAGATCGCCATGATCCGGCTCGAGGAACGGCTCGAGCGCGAGGGCTTCGTGGCCCGGATGCTGCTCCAGGTCCATGACGAGCTGCTGCTCGAGGTGCCCCGCGGCGAGGTCGACCGGCTGGTGCCGGTGCTGCGCGAGACGATGGAGGGCGCCCTGCCCCTCGACGTCGCGCTGACGGTCGACGTCAAGGTCGGCACGGACTGGGAGTCGATGACCCCGATCTCGCGTCGCGACGCCGCCCTCGCCGAGGCGGACGAGCTACCGGTCGGCGCCTGAGCCGGCGGGCGGGGTCCCTACCCGGCGGCCTCGTCATGGAGCAGGAGATCCCATGACACGTCGGCGGCCCCGATCAGGAAGATGAAGGCGGCAGCGAGCAGGGCGTACAGGTAGGCCGCGTCGCCGCTGGTCCACAGCCCGATCGCGGCGTAGGCGAGCATCGCGACCGCGAACGCCGTCCAGGCCTGTCGCCGGATCGAGGTGAGCGATTGCCGCCACCGCGAGCGGGCCTTGAGCAGCTCCCAGCTCCGCCGGATGACCCGGACGAGCGACAGGCCGGCCACGAGACCGATCTGCAAGGCGATCGATCGAGCGTCCTGCCCGGGGATCAGCACCACCAGCGACAGGACCAGCGCCGCGACCAGGTTCCCGAAGACGGTCGCCGCCCGGGCCCGCTCCTCCCTGCGCTGCGCCCCGGGGCTGGCCGCGATCCTGATCGAAACGGCCACGAACAGCAGGCCCAGGAGGGCCGCAGTCGCCTCCGCGACGGCGACGAAGAAGTCGTGCCACTCGAGGACGCTGGTGGCGAACGCGTCTCCGGCCACCTCCATACTCTAGCGATGCCCGAGCTGCCGGAAGTCGAGACGGTCGCCCGCGACCTTCGCGGGCTGATCGTCGGCGCCCGCGTCAGCGGTGTGCGAGTGACGTGGCTGCGGACGCTGCGGTCGCAGGATCCGGCCGCGTTCGAGGCGGCGATCGTCGGGCGGACCATCGTCGGGACGTCGCGCCGGGCGAAGCTCGTCGTCCTGGATCTCGACGACGGCGGCGCGATCACGATCCACCTGAAGATGACCGGCCAGCTGTTCGTGGTGCCGGCCGCGCAGCCCGAGGACCGCTACGTCCGACTTGTCCTGGTCCTCGAGGACGGACGCGAGCTGCGGTTCCGGGACATCCGGAAGTTCGGGCGGGTCGGGCTCGCCCGGCGTGACGTCGCCGGCGCCGAGGGCGACCTGCGGGGCGAGCTCGGTGGGTCGAGGACGTTCAAGGGCTTCGGCCCGGAGCCGCTCGACCCGTCGTTCACGGTCCGGGCATTCGGGAAGCGCCTCCGCTCACGCCGTGGTCGGCTCAAGCCGCTGCTCATGGACCAGTCGTTCCTCGCGGGCGTGGGCAACATCTACGCCGACGAGGCCCTGTGGGCCGCGCGGCTCCACCCGCTCCGCTCCGCCGTGACCCTCCGGCGCGGCGACCCGGGCCGGCTGTTCCGACACCTCCGGGCGATCCTGGCCGAGGCGGTCGAGCGGCGCGGCTCGTCGGTCGACGACTACACGGCGCCGGAGGGTGACGGCTCGATGCAGGAACGGCTGCTCGTGTACCAGCGCGCGGGCGAGCCCTGCCCGCGCTGCGGCCGCCCGATCCGGCGCGTGGTCGTGGGCGGGCGCGCGACGCACTTCTGCTCGTGGTGCCAGCGGCTGCCGGCTGCCGACCGGCAGGGGGCCGCGGCCATCCTGGGAGGGATGGTCCCGCGGCCCGGCCGCGCGCCCGGTCGGCCGGGCGGGCGTTGGACGGACCTGGCGCGCGACCAGGTGGGCGAGGTGGGCCGGGGCCCGGACGGCTCCCCGGCAGCCCGAGCCGAGCGGGTCCGCCGGGCGGCGGCGACACGCCGGGCGGCGGCTCGCGCGGGCGCCGTTGCTCGCGCCTCCGCGTCTGTTGCTCGCGCCTCCGCGCCCGTTGGTCGCGCGGCAGCGGCCGGGGTAGAGACCGGCACCGGGGTCGGCGAAGGGCCCCGCGGAGGCGGCTGATGTCGATCCTCCGCCTCGAGTCCGTGACCCGCGAGGTCGGGACCTTCGTCATCCTCGACCGCGTCGACGCGGCGATCGCGCTCGGCGACCGGATCGGGCTCGTGGGCCCGAACGGTGGGGGCAAGACGACGCTCCTGCGGATCGCCGCCGGCCTCGACGAGCCGGACTCGGGCCTCGTCGTGCGCAAGCGCGGCCTGACGCTCGGGATGCTGGCCCAGGAAGCGCACCTCGACGCGACGTTCATGGCGGCACCAGACATCCGGACGGCCGTCCGCCATGGCGCGGCGGCCGTCGAGACGATGGCCGCCGAGCTGGCGGCGCTGGAGCACGCGGGCCGAGCGGCAGAGCACGAGTACGCGACGCTCCAGCACCGCTTCGAGGCGAGCGGCGGCTACACCCTCGACCTGCGCGTCGACGCGGCCCTGTCGGGGCTCGGGTTCTCGGCCGCGGACCTCGCGAGGGCGCCGGGCTCGCTGTCGGGCGGCGAGCAGACGCGGGCCGCGCTGGCCCGCCTCGTCGTGGCCCAGCCCGACCTGCTCCTCCTGGACGAGCCGACGAACCACCTCGACATCGGAGCCCTCGAGTGGCTGGAGGAGCACCTCCGGCGGCGCAACGGCTCGCTCGTCGTCGCGTCCCACGACCGGGCCTTCCTCGACGCGACCGTCACGCGGATCTGGGAGCTTCGAGATCGGCGGCTCACGACGTTCCGGGGCAACTACTCGGCCTACCACCGCCAGCGCGAGGAGCGCGATGCCCTGGCCGTGAAGACGGCCGACACCCAGGCCGACGCGATCGTTCGCGAGCAGGAGCTCGTCCAGCGCTACCGCAGCCATCGCAAGTTCTCGAAGATGCACGAGCACGAGGCCCGCCTCGAGCGCCTCGAGGACAACCGGCTCGCGGCGCCACGCCAGCGCCGCAAGCTCCGCCTCCCGAGTGACAGCCTCCTGTCCGCCGGGCCGGCCCGCTCGGGCGAGACCGTCGTCCGGCTCGACGACCTCGACGTCGGCTATCTCCGGCCACCGGACGCGCCGAAGCTGGTCGCCCACGCCGACTTCCTCGTCGCCCGGCGCGGCGAGCGCATCGGGATCGTCGGGCCGAACGGTGCCGGCAAGACGACGCTGCTGCGGACGATCGCCGGCGAGCTGCCGCCGCTGGACGGTTCGATCGGGTTCGGCAACCGGATCCAGCTCGGCTATCTGGCCCAGCTGCGCGCGGCGGCGTTTCCGGGCGAGACCGTCCTCGACGTCATGCTCGACGCGGCGCCGGTGACCCCCGGCGAGGCACGCTCGTACCTCGCCCGATTCCTGTTTCGCGGCGACGACGTCGTGCGCGAGGTCAGGCTGCTGTCGGGTGGCGAGCGCTCACGCCTCGAGCTCGCCCTGCTGGGAGTGATGCCGTCCAACCTGTACCTGCTCGACGAGCCGACGAACCATCTCGACATCGTGGCCCGTGAGGCGATCGAGGCCTTCCTGCTCTCGACTCCCGCGACGATGCTCGTCGTGTCCCACGACCGGCGCTTCCTCGAGACCGTCTGCGAGCGGCTGTGGGTCGTCGACGACGGGCTCGTCGTGCCCTTCGATGGCGGCTACCGCGCCTGGCGCGAGGCGGTCGCCGAGGGCTGGGCCGTTCGCGCGGCGCGCGAGCGGGAGGCGGCGAGGCTCCGCCCGGTCGCCTCGGGTCACGCCGCGGGGTCGCTGGCCTCGGGCGGGTCCGGCGCCGTCGCGAGCCCACCCGCCGCGGCCCGCCTCCAGCGAGGGGTGCGAGCCGGCGTGGCGACCTTTCCCACCGCCGCAGGCGCGGCCGCCGTCGGCGTGGCCGAGCTGGCCAGCGCGCCGGGCCCGCGCGGCGCGCGACCGCGGCCGGCCAAGCTGTCCAAGGACGCCTATCGCCGCCAGCGCGAGGCCGCCGACGCCGAGCTCACGAGGCTCGGGCTGCGCAAGAGCCATCTCGAGCTCGAGATGGCCAAGCCGGCCGTGCAGGCGAACTTCATCGAGCTTCGACGGGTCACGAGTGAGCTGGCGGACATCGAGGCGGCACTCGGCGCGGCCGAGGAGGCGTGGCTGGCCGTCGAGGAGCGCGCACCGTGAAGGACGGTGCCGCCACGCAGGACTGTGCCGCCACGCAGGACTGTGCCGCCACACAGACGGTGCCACCCCGGGGATGATGCCGCCGTGAAGACCGTTCGGATCGGCCTGACCGGGCCGATCGGCTGCGGCAAGTCGACCGTCGCGGGCTGGCTCGAGGAGCTCGGGGCGGTGATCATCGACGCCGACGACGTGGCGCGCGAGGTCGTCGAGCCCGGCACGCCGGGCTTCGAACACGTCGTGGCCGCCTTCGGCCGAGACCTCGTCACCGCCGACGGCTCGCTGGACCGTGCCGCCCTTGGCCGGATCGTGTTCGCCGATCCCGCCGCCCTCCGCCGCCTCGAGTCGATCGTGCACCCGGCGGTCCGGCCGAAGATCCTGGACCGCGTCCTGGCGGCCGAGCGGACGATGGCCCCCGCGGTCGTCGTCGAGGCCATCAAGCTCGTCGAGGGCGGGCTCGGGACGATGTGCGACGAGGTCTGGCTGATCGCCTGCGACGAGCCGGCGCAGCTGGTGCGCCTGGCCGGCCGCGGCCTGGACGAGGCCACGGCGAGGGCGCGGATCGCGGCTCAGCAGGACCCGGCGACGCGGCTCCGCCCGGCCGCGACGCGCGTCATCGAGACGAGCGGCGACATCGAGGCGACGAAGGTCGCGGTCGCAGATGCCTGGGTCGCGGCACTGCGAGCCCACGCCGGCGCGTGACCGAGGCGGAAGACGCGCTCCTGGAAGAGCGCGAGCCGAAGGAGGCCGCGGGTCAGGACGGCGCGGGATCGATCGGCTCGAGGCTCGGTGGCGGCGTCGGCGTCTGGAGCGGCGGCTGGGGCGGGATCGGGCCGGAGGCCGCCGGGTAGACGACCGGCCATGGAAGTCCGTACTTCTCGAGGATCCGGCTGGTCGTCGCGCCGAGCTTGGCGACGTCGGCGTAGCGGATGTCCTGGTCGGGCCGGAGGGCGGCGCTGAACTGGGCCGCGCCCGTCGCCTGGAAGTGGCTGATCTCCTCGGCGACCGCGAGCGAGCAGCGGATGATGTACTGGTTCTCGACCCGGGCGAGGATGACGACGTCCTGGTAGGTGACCTTGGTCGCGAAGTCGGCGTAGAAGCCGGACGAGGCGTACGGCGCCGGCACGTTCACGGTCGCGGTCATGATGACGTCGATCGTCTGGCCGACCTCGAGCAGGCCGGCGACGGCGCGGTCGTCGGGAATCGTGATCGACACCGCCCGCCAGGCCTCGGAGCCCGGCCCGACGGTCTCGGTCGGTCCGAGGATCGAGAAGCCCGACCCGCCCGAGGACGAGGCGATGAAGGTCTTGTAGATCGGCTGGCCCGTCAGGACCGGGACGGCCAGGACCTTGCCCACGACGTCGTCGACCTTGGTCACGATGCCGGTCTGGGTCGTCGGGTCGAGGGCGACCTCGCGGAGCGCGACGTCGCCCGCCACGACGGGGATGTGGGACTGGATGTTCTTGGCGGCCACGACGACGGTGAGCTTCTGGAGCGCGCCCTGGCCGGCCGACTGGGAGGCCTGGTTGAGCAGGAAGAAGGAGGTCGCGCCGGCGACCAGGGCAAGGATCACGCCCAGCGCGATGATCAGCTTGCCGCGGCGACTGTTGTCGCGGTACTCCATCTCCATCGAGGTCGCGCGCCCTCCGGCAGGTACTGGGTCCGAGCGTCGGGCACACACCCCCGGCGGTGCGTC
>DATEZX010000373.1:0-2329 GCA_035255225.1 Candidatus Limnocylindrales bacterium | reverse complement strand
CGACGAATGACGGCCGACATCCGGGGCGTCCGCGATGGCTGACGAGTCGGTCGGCGGCGAGTCGCTCGCGTCGCTCGCGACGAGCGCCGATGGGATCTCGGTTCGCGGCCTGACCAAGCACTACGGCTCGATCCTGGCCCTCGACGGTCTCGAGCTCGACGTCCCCGCCGGCTCGGTCTTCGGGCTGCTCGGGCCGAATGGTGCGGGCAAGACGACGACCCTGCGCCTCCTCGCCGGGACCGCCCGGCCGACGAGCGGAACGGCGTTCGTGGCCGGCGCCGAGATCGGCCTCGACCGGCCCGCCCTCCGGTCGCGACTCGGCTACCTCGACCAGGAGCCGCGCTACTACGGCTGGATGACGGGCCGCCAGCTGCTCGAGCTCCTGGGGCGCCTCCATGGTCTCGCCGGCTCCGAGCTGCGCGACCGCGTCGCGGACGAGCTTGGCCGGGTCGGCCTCGGCGGGGCGGCCGACCGGCGGATCGGCGGCTACTCGTCGGGGATGCGGCAGCGGCTCGGCATCGCCCAGGCCCTCCTCCACCGGCCACGGGTCGTGCTCCTCGACGAGCCCGTCGCCTCGCTGGACCCCGAGGGCCGGCGGGAGGTCCTCGAGCTCATCGCCGGGTTGCGCGGCCGGACGACCGTGCTGTTCTCGAGCCACATCCTGTCCGACGTCGAGCGGATCTGCGACCGCGTCGCGATCCTCGACCGCGGCCGTCTCGTTGCCGACGCCCCGCTCCAGGACCTCCTGGCGTCACGAGTTCGACCCGTCTATCGGCTCGTCGCGGCGACCCCGGAGGACCCGCGCCTCGAGCTGGTCGCCCGCCGGCTCGAGCGCGAGCCGTGGGTGAGCGGGGTCACGGCCGGTCGGGACGATCTTCGGCTGACGATGGCCTCCGACGCTCCGGCCTCGACGCGCATCCTGCCGCTCGTCAGCGAGGCGGGCCTCGAGCTGGATGCCTTCGAGCGCGTCCGGCCGACCCTGGAGGACGTCTTCATCGAGCTCGTCGGGCCGCCCGCGGCCGGCGAGCTGGACGGTCGGGGGTTCGTCATGCCCCGCCAGGTCGGCGATCGCCCGGCCAGCTCGACGCGCCCTGGCCCGCCGGACGGCGACGGGGCGCCCCGCGGCCGAGGCCCAGGGGGTCGCGGCGCGCTGTTCGAGGGCCTGCCGACGCTGGTTCGCAAGGAGCTGCTCGAGCAGTGGCGGACGATGCGCCTGCTCCTCACGGTCGCGGTGTTCGCGCTCGTGGGACTGTCGTCACCGCTCCTGGCGCGGTTCACGCCGGACATCCTCGCCGCGGTCGGCGGCCAGCTCCATATCGAGCTGCCGACCCCGACGGCCGCCGACGCGGTCGGCCAGCTGCTCAAGAACCTCGGCCAGTTCGGCGCACTGACCGCGATCGTGCTCGCGATGGGAGCGGTGGCCGCGGAGAAGGAACGGGGGACGGCGGCGCTGCTGCTCACCCATCCGGCGTCGCGGGCGGCGTTCCTCGGCGCCAAGCTCATTGCGATCGCGGTGACGCTGGCCGCGGGCACGATCGTGGCCGCGGCGGGGGCGTGGTTCTACACGCTCGTCCTGTTCGAGGCGCTCCCGGTCGGCGGCTTCGCGGCCTCGGCCGCGGTCCAGTGGCTCCAGCTCGCCGCGATCGCGGCCATGGCCTTCCTCGGCAGCACGTTGACCCGATCGGTCGTCGCCGCGGCCGGCGTGGCCATCGCCGGGCTCATCGTCCTGGCCATCGTCAGCGTGGTCCCGACGATCGCGCCGTACCTGCCGACGGGCCTTGGCTCGCTCGCCGCCGGCCTGGCGCTCGGCCAGCCGGTCGATCCGTGGGCCGGCCCGATCGCGGCCGTCGTCGGGCTGACGCTCGCCCTCGCCGTGCTCGCCTGGGCGTCATTCCGCCGGCAGGAGCTCTGACCCTCCCGGCTCACGCTCGGCCTCGACGGCCTGCCCGTCGCTAGACTTCGGCCACCATGGCCGGCCAGCAGTTCCGAGCGCCCCGCGGCACGCGCGACATCCTGCCCGCCGATGCCGTCGCCTGGCGCCGCGTCGAGGGTGCCGCGCGCGAGCTCGCCGAGCGCTACGGCTACCGCCACATGGACATCCCCATCTTCGAGCAGAGCGCGGTCTTCGAGCGCGGCGTCGGCGAGGTCACCGACATCGTCGAGAAGGAGCTGTTCCGCGTCTCGCCGTCGCGGGGCGAGGAGCGGGAGCGGTGGGCCCTCCGTCCCGAGGCCACGGCTGGCGTCGTCCGGGCGTACGTGGAGCACGGCCTCCACACCCTGCCGCAGCCGGTCCGGGTGAGCGTCTACGGACCGATGTTCCGGTATGACC
>DATEZX010000372.1:0-10511 GCA_035255225.1 Candidatus Limnocylindrales bacterium | reverse complement strand
CCTGCCCGTCGGGCTCAAGGACCTCGTTTCCGTCGCGGGCGGCCAATGCACCGCCGGCTCGCGCATCCTCGAGGGCTACGTCGCGCCGTACGACGCCCACATCACCGAGCGGCTCCGTGGCGCGGGGGCCGTCATCCTCGGCAAGACGAACATGGACGAGTTCGCGATGGGCTCGTCGACCGAGCACTCGGCCTTCGGCCCGACCTCGAACCCGTGGGCGCTCGACCGGGTGCCCGGCGGGAGCAGCGGCGGCTCCTCCGCCGCGGTCGCCGCCTACCACGTGCCGTTCGGGATCGGGACCGACACCGGCGGCTCGATCCGCCAGCCCGCTGCGCTGTGCGGCATCGTCGGGATGAAGCCGACCTACGGCCGGGTCAGCCGCTACGGGATCGTGGCCTTCGCCTCGTCGCTCGACCAGATCGGGCCGCTGGCGCGCGACGTCCGCGACGCCGCCGCGCTGCTGCATGCCGTGGCCGGGCGAGACGAACGCGACTCGACCTCGGCGCCGATCCCCGTCCCCGATGAGCTCATTTCACTCCCGGCCGCGGACGACGAGGCCGCGAATGCCTTGCAGGGCAAGCGGCTTGGCCTGCCGCGCGAATACTTCGTCGCCGGCATGGAGCCAGGGGTAGAGGCCTCGATCCGGGCGGCCGTGCGAGCCCTCGAGGGCGCGGGCGCGACGGTCGAGGAGGTCAGCCTGCCGCACACTGACTACGGGCTCGCGACGTACTACATCGTCGCCCCGGCCGAGGCATCGGCCAATCTCGCCCGCTACGACGGGGTCCGCTACGGCCTGTCGGTTCGGCGGCCGGGCGGCGACTTCATCGCCGACTATCTCGCGACCCGCGACCTGGGCTTCGGGGCCGAGGTCAAGCGCCGGATCATGCTCGGCACGTACGCGCTCTCGGCGGGCTACTACGACGCCTTCTATCTCAAGGCCCAGAAGGTCCGCACGCTCATCAAGCGCGACTTCGACCGGATCTTCGAGGCCGGCTTCGATGCCCTCGTCGCGCCGACCTCGGCGACGGTTGCATTCCCATTCGGTGCCCGGATGGCCGACCCGGTCGCGATGTACCTGTCCGACGCCTGCACTCTGCCGGTGAACATCGCCGGCCTGCCCGGCGTTTCGGTGCCGTGCGGCCTCTCGGAGGGCCTGCCCGTCGGGCTGCAGCTCATCGGCCCGGCCTGGGCCGAGGCCCCGCTGCTGCGGCTGGCCCGGGCCTACGAGGGCGTCACCGCCGCGGAACCGTGGCGTCGCCTCGCGCCCGCGGACCTCGCGGCCGCGAGCGACCCCGCCGGGCCGACTCCGATGGAGCGGGCGGGGCGGGGTCACTGACACTCGGCCCGTGCGCTCGAGGTCGCCGACGCTACAGTTGAGGCCATGACGACCGATCTCGAGCGTCCCGGCCAGCTCGAGCCCCCCACCGCGCCCGGAAGCCCAGCCGTCGCCGCTCGACCGCCCCTCGCCGAGCGCGCCCTCTCGGAGCGCGTGCGGTCGGTCCCCCCGTCCGGCATCCGGCGGTTCTTCGACATCCTCGCGACGATGTCCGACGTCATCAGCCTCGGGGTGGGGGAGCCGGACTTCGACACCCCCAAGCAGATCGTCGAGGCTGGCGTCGAGTCGCTCCGCGAGGGCCGGACCCACTACACCTCGAACTACGGCACGATCGAGCTCCGGCGCGCGCTGGCCGAGCACCTCGAGCGACGCCACGGGGTGGCGTACGACCCGACGAAGGAGCTCCTCATCACCGTCGGGGCGTCGGAGGCCGTCGACCTCGCCCTCCGCGCGACCTGCGACCCGGGCGACGAGGTGATCCTCCACGAGCCGTCGTACGTCGCGTATGTGCCCGCCATCGTGTTCGCGGGTGGGCGGGCGGTCCACGTCCCGACGCGGTTCGAGGACGACTTCGCGCTCGACCCGGCCCTCGTCGAGGCGGCGATCACGCCCCGGACGAAGGCCCTGTTCCTCGGCTATCCCTGCAACCCCACCGGCGCGGTCCTGCCGCCCGCGGTCCAGGACGAGCTCGCGCGGATCGCCGTGCGCCACGACCTGCTCGTCTACAGCGACGAGATCTACGACCGCCTCGCCTATGGCACGTACCGCCATCGCGCGATGTCGTCGCTGCCGGGGATGCGGGAGCGGACCGTCCTGATGGGCGGCTTCTCCAAGGCCTACGCCATGACCGGCTGGCGGGTCGGCTGGCTGGCAGCCCCGGCCGGGATCCTCGAGGGGATCGTGAAGGTCCACCAGTACGGGATCATGTCGGCCCCCACGGTCGCGCAGGATGCCGCGCTGGTCGCGCTGACCGACGGCGAGCCCGAGGTCGAGCGGATGCTGGCCGAGTACGACCGACGCCGGCGGATGTTCGTCGCGGGCCTGAATGCCATCGGCCTTGACACGTTCGAGCCGCGGGGCGCCTTCTACGCCTTCCCGCGGATCACCTCGACCGGGCTCGCCTCAGAGACCTTCGCCCAGCGCCTGCTCGAGGAGGAGCGCGTCGCCGTCGTGCCGGGCGGCGCCTTCGGGCCATCGGGCGAGGGCCACGTCCGGGCCTGCTACGCGACGAGCTACGAGCAGCTCGAGGAGGCCCTCCGGCGGATCGGCCGGTTCGTCGAACGTCGCCACTAGAGGTAGGACGGTCGTCGGATTGACGTAGGCCATTCGCTTTCCCACGCTCGCCGATGCCGTACTCGAAGGTGTGGCGATAGGGGATCGAATGCCGTATCAGGGTCGCTCGCTCGACGACCTGCCGCTGGCCGCCTACTCCACCGGGATGGTGGAGGACGAGACGACCGAGGCCGTCGAACCCGAGGAGACTGCCGTCCCGATGGACGCGCGGGCCGCCGCGCTGTCGATCGTCGAGCCTCAGCCCAGCGCGCCGGCGCCAGTCGACGGATCCACGCCGGTCCACGGACCCACGCCGGACCAGCCTGCGCCGCCACGGGCGTCACGCGCGCCGCTGCTCTCACGCCTGCCGCGCCCGGCCCTGCCGCGCCCGGGCCTGCAGCGCCCGGGCCTGCCGCGTGCCTGGCTGAGCGCCCTGCCACGTGACCCGAGGACGGCGGCGCGCGACCCGCGCGTGCTGGCGGGCGGCGCGATCGTCATCGGAGTCGTCGTCCTCGCGGCCGCGTTCGGCCGCGGCGTGACGTCAGGCGGCACGGGACCCGCTCCCAGTGCCAGTCCGGGCGCGGCAGCCGCCGCGCGGCCGCCAGGGACTGCCACGATGACGCTCTCGGGCGGGATCAAGGGGGACTACGACCTGACCGGCAGCACCGGATTCGGACGGCCGCCGGGCGATCAGCTGGCGTCCACCTGGACGGACGCCCTCGGCACCTCGCTGACGATGACCGGGCAGGCATCATCGGGCACGCGGCCGACCGGGCCCGACCTCGCCCTCACGTGGACGGTCGTCGCCGACGGGAAGGCGCTGACGTTCACCTCGAGCGCCGGTGAGTGCGTCGTGGGCATGGCGGTCCAGCCCTCGACCGTGAAGGGCTCGATCATCTGTACGAACCTCCGGAGCAGCGACGGGAAGGTCGTCATCACGGCGACGGGCACCTACCAGACGTAGGTCCCGGCCCGCGCGTCCGAGCGGGGTCGTCCACTCGATCTCGACGCCCTATGCAACACTCCCCGGCACATGGACGGATCGACGGTCGCCCACGCGGGCGTGCGCCAGCCGCGGGGTGGACCAACCAGGGGTGATCAGCTCGACAGCGTCCTCGCGCGCTGGGAGCCGGTCATCGGGATCGAGGTCCACTGCCAGCTGCGGACGGTCTCGAAGATGTTCTGCAGCTGCTCGACCGCCTACGACGGGGCGCCGCCCAACAGCCACGTCTGCCCGGTCTGCCTCGGGCTGCCGGGGGCGCTGCCGGTCATCAACCGGCGCGCCGTCGAGCTCGTCCTCGCGACCGGCGCGGCGCTCGAGGCCACGACCCCGGAGGCGACCCGCTGGGATCGCAAGAACTACTTCTATCCCGACCTGCCGAAGGGCTACCAGATCAGCCAGTACGACCTGCCCCTCGCGTCGAACGGACGATTGACCGTCGAGACCTCCGCCGGCCCCGTCACGATCAGGATCCGGCGGGCCCACCTCGAGGAGGACACGGCCAAGCTCATCCACGCCCCCGGTCCAGATGGTCGGCCGCTGAGCCTCGTCGACTTCAATCGGTCTGGTGCGCCCCTCATGGAGATCGTGACCGAGCCCGACGTTCGATCGGCCGAGGCCGCGCGGGCCTATGCCGAGGAGCTGCAGCTCGTCCTCAGGACGATCGGCGCATCCGATGCCGACATGGAGCGCGGCCAGATGCGGGTCGAGGCCAACGTCTCGATCCGGCCGCGCGGCGCCGACGAGCTGGGGACCCGGATCGAGGTCAAGAACATGAACTCGTTTCGCTCGGTCGAGCGCGCGGTCGCCCACGAGATCGAGCGCCAGGCCGGGATCCTCGAGGCCGGCGGACGGCTGGCGCTCGAGACCCGGGGCTGGTCGGACGACCGCGGCGAGACCTACCGGATGCGCGGCAAGGAGACCTCCGAGGACTACCGCTACTTCCCGGAGCCGGACCTGCCGCCGCTCCGGATCTCGCCGGAGTGGCTGGCCGAGGTCCGGGCCGGATTGCCGGAGCTGCCCGCCGCGCGGCGGGCCCGCTTCGAGCGCGAGCTCGGCCTGTCGGCCTATGACGCCCGTGTCCTCGTCGCCGACCGCGAGGCGGCCGCGCTCCTCGAGGCGACACTGGCGGCGACGCCCGGTCTCGCGGCGAAGACGGTCGCGAACTGGGTCAGCGGCGAGGTCCTGCGGCTGCGAAACGCGGGCCGGGTGGTCCACCCGCCGTCGCCGGCCGAGCTCGGAGCGCTGATCCGGCTGGTGGAGGAGGGGACGATCTCGCGGGCGAACGGCAAGGCGGTCCTGGAGGAGCACGTGGCCAGCGGCAGCTCCGTGAGCCTCGCGGTCGAGCGCTCGGGCTATCGCCAGATCTCTGACGCCGGCGCGCTCGGCGCGGTCGTAGCCGACGTGGTCGCGGCCAACCCGGCCGCGGTCGCAGACGTTCGGGCCGGCAAGGACCAGGCGATCAAGTTCCTGGTCGGCCAGGTCATGAAGGCGACGCGCGGCCAGGCCAACGCCCAGGTCGCCGAGGCGGCGATCCGCGAGCGCCTCGCGGCCGCGACCGACGACGGAGGGATGACTTCATGAGCATGACCGGCCTCATCGTCGCGGCGGTCGGCGTGCTGCTCGTCGCGATCGGCCTCGCCCGTGCCCGCGCACCGTGGGCGCGGTATCGGGTGCTCAAGGCCCAGGAGGAGAACATCGCCCGCTACGAAGCCTGGCGAGGCGGCCTCCGTGACTCGGGGCCGACCGGTGCCTCGGTCGCGATCGAGATGCTCCGGAACCAGCTCCTCGTCAATGGGGCGATCGCGGGCGTCGGCGTCGTGGCGATCGTCGTCGGGCTGTTCCTGCCCTAGGCGGCCGGTCCCGGGTCGATGGCCGCCGGCCGGAGCGCAAGCGCGATAGCGGTCTAGTCGCCGACCCGTTCGGAGCGGGCGGGAACCGTGTGCACCGGACGCGGCCGGATCCGGGTCCGGCGGTCGGCCTGCATCCGCTCGTCGGCGAGCCGGAGCGCGTCGGCCAGCGAGCCATGGGCCGGCGGGCTGGCCCAGCCGACCGCGACCCGAACGGACACGGCGCCGGCTTCCAGCCACATGTCCACCGACTCCCGGATCCGGTCGACGTAGTTGATCGCCGAGATCTCGTCCGTCTCGGGCATGAGGACGTGGAACCGGGCGTGGCCGACACGGGCGACGCAGTCGGCGGCGCGGCTGTGTCGATGGAGAGTCTCCGCCACGGGGACGATCAGCTTGTCGGCCACCGCCTTCCCGAGCTGGTTCGCGAGCCGGTCCAGACCCTCGAGCTCGATGACGATGACCGTCGCCGCGTGGCCGTAGCGAGCCGCGCGCGCGGCCTCGTGTCGCAGGGCCTCGTCCCAGGCCAATGCCGTCTCGAGTCCGGTCTCGGGATCGACGAGCCGGCCAGCGGTCGCCGCTGCGGGTTCGTCGACAGTGCCGGCATCGGGCACGTCGGTCTGGTCGTCGCCGGTCGGCTCGCCCTGGCTCTCGCCGCGCATGGGAGCGTTGGCCGCTTCGCGCGCAGCCGAGCCGCCGTCGACGCTGGCTGTCCCGTCGCTCGGCCGACCCGAGAACGGGCTTCCCGGCGCGGGCTGTGCCGGCGTCGTGACGCCTCCGAGGGCGCTCGCGAGGACCTGCGGCTGGCCCGCGAAGCGCCGCCGCCAGCCGCGGAAGGCGACGCCGGCAAGGAGGACGTCGATGAAAACGAGGGCGATGACGATTTCCATTAGCGCCGTGCTGTCGAGCGTGGGCATCCTTCCGCCTCGGCCTCCCGGCCGGGCCTGTCGGGTCCGGTGCGGTGGGGATGATTCCGGATGATTCCCGAGTGTTTCGGCCGGCCTCACCTCGACGGGTGGTCCGGCGCCGGGCACTATAGATGCGAACCCGGGCCGTTCCAGCCGGTACGAAGGTCATAGGACCAGTTCTCGGTGCCTGGCCGCACCGCCGCTGCCGGCCGCCTCCGGAGTCCGACGCGGTCGAGGTCGCGTCATCAGCGTCCCAGCCGGGCGACCTCGATCTTCGTGCAGCGGTCCATCACGACCGCGAGGCCGCCCTCGGCCGCGATGCGCGCCGCCTCGGCGCTGACGATCCCCAGCTGGAGCCACAGGCAGCGAGCCCCGGCCGCGACCGCCTCGCGGGCGTGGTCCGGGCAGGACTCGGCTCGTCGGAAGACGTCGACGATGTCGAACCGACCGGTCGCGGCCACCGCCTCGGCGAGGGTTGGGTAGGCGCGAACTCCTTCGACTTCGGCCTCGGTCGGGCTCACCGGCACGACGTCGTAGCCGGCCGCGAGGAGATACCGAAACACGTCATTCGACGGACGCATCGGGTTGCTGCTGGCGCCGATCATGGCGATCCGGCGTGAGGACCGGAGCAGCTCCGCGATGGCGCTCGACTCGAGCACGGGGACGTCCATGCGGCCCTCCTGGAACGCGACGAGCTCGTGGATTCGTTCGGCCTCGCGGTCGCGCCGACGCTTCGAATCGATGGCCGCCGCGGTGGCGTCCGGGATGTCGGTGGCGGCGGCTGGAAGCGTCGGCCGGTCAGGCTCTGGCATGCCGTCCGATCATTGCACGGGCCCTCGGCGGTCGTCATACTCAAGACTCGCCGGCAGGCCGAGGACCGGGACGACCAGTCGCTCGCCCGAGCCTGTAACCGGCAGGCGCACGAACAGGTGTGCACGCAGCCCACCACGGGACCCTTCGCTCGCCCGGGCTGCGGAACTGGAGGAGGAGAACCTTGCGAACCCCGCGTTTGGCCGCGCTCGTTGCGGCGGCCGCGATCGTCGTGAGCGCATGCGGTGGCGGTGCCAGTCCCAGCCCGTCGGCAGCCGCTCCCTCGGCGACCCCGACCGCCACCGAGCAGGCCACCGTCGCCCCGACGGTCGCGCCGATCTCGTTCAAGGCCTGCATGGTCACGGACACCGCAGGCATCAACGACAAGTCCTTCAACGCCAACGCGTGGAAGGGCCTCCAGGACGCCCAGGCGAAGCTCGGCGTCCAGATCAAGTACCTCGAGTCCCGCTCTGACGCGGACTACGCCAAGAACATCAACCAGTTCCTGTCCGAAGGCTGCAACATGATCGTGTCGACCGGCTTCCTGCTCGGTGACGCGACGGCGGCCGCGGCCAAGGCGAACCCGAACACCCGATTCGCGATCGTCGACTTCGCCTACACCCCGGCGATCCCGAACGTCGAGGGCCTCGTCTACACGACGAACCAGGCCGCGATGCTCGTCGGCTACGCGGCGGCCTCGTGGTCGAAGACCCACGTCATGGGCACCTTCGGCGGCAAGAACATCGGCGGCCCCGTCACCGACTTCATGGACGGCTTCGTCGCCGGCGCCCACTACTACGACAACAAGCATGCCGGCACGAAGACGACCGTCCTCGGCTGGGACCCCGTGAAGAAGACCGGCTCGTTCACCGGCGACTTCAGCAGCATCGACAAGGGCAAGACGCTGTCGCTCGGCTTCATCGACGAGAATGCGGACGTCTGCATGGGCGTCGGTGGCGCCATCGGCCAGGGTTGCTTCGCCGCCATCCAGGAGCGGGGCATCACCGGCGTCGGCATCGGCGTCGACGTCGACTGGTACATCTCGGTCCCGCAGTACGACTCTCTGATCCTCACGTCGGTCATGAAGAAGATCGACGTCAGCGTGGAAGCTGCGATCGAGCACGCCGTGAAGGGCCAGCCGGCCCAGGCGGTCTACGTGAGCGACCTGTCGAACAACGGCGTCGACATCGCGCCGTTCCACAACTTCGACTCGCAGATCTCGGATGCCACCAAGGCGGACATCGCGGCCCTCAAGGCCGACATCATCTCCGGCGCTTTGAAGGTTTCCGACTGGTTCACGGCCCACTGACCGGAGCCGGTTCCCTTCACGACTCCTGCGGTCGGCGGTGCGGTCAATACCCACCGCCGACCACTTAGTATCCGGACAGTTCCGACTGCTGCAGGACGGGCCGCCGCGTGAGGCTTGAGCTCCGGGGCATCACCAAGCGCTTCCCCGGCGTCATCGCGAACCAGGCCGTGGACCTGATCGTCGAGCCGGGGCAGATCCACGCCCTGCTCGGCGAGAACGGCGCCGGCAAGACCACGCTCATGAACGTCCTCTACGGGCTGTACCACCCCGACGAGGGCCAGGTCCTCATCGACGGCAACGCCGTCACCTTCCACGACCCCGGTGACGCGATCGCGGCCGGCATCGGGATGGTCCACCAGCACTTCATGCTCGTGCCGGTCTTCACCGTGACCGAGAACGTCATGCTCGGCGTCGAGTCGACGCGCGGGCCGCTCGGCCAGCTCGACCGGGCCGCCGCGCGCCGTCGCGTCGCGGAGATCTCGGATCGCCACAACCTCCACGTGGATCCCGACGCCATGGTCGAGGACCTGCCAGTCGGCGTCCGGCAGCGGGTGGAGATCATCAAGACCCTCTACCGGGAGTCGAAGCTCGTGATCCTCGACGAGCCCACGGCCGTGTTGACGCCGCAGGAGGACGAGGAGCTCTTCGAGATCATGCGCTCGCTCAAGGCGGGCGGGACCTCGATCGTCTTCATCACCCACAAGCTCAACGAGGTGCTCGAGGTCGCCGACCGGATCACGGTCCTGCGCCGGGGCCGGGTGGTGGGCACGACCACCCCGGCCGAGGCGACGCTCGAGAGCCTGGCCTCGATGATGGTCGGCCGTCCGGTCGACCTCGTCGTCGACAAGGAGCCAGCCCAGCCCCGGGAGCCCGTGCTCGAGGTGCGGGGCCTCATCGTGAAGGGCGATCGCGGCAACGTGGCGGTCGATGGCCTCGACCTGCAGGTCCGCGCCGGAGAGATCGTGGCGATCGCCGGGGTCCAGGGTAACGGCCAGACCGAGCTCGTCGAGGCGATCACGGGTCTCCGACAAGCGGCGGCTGGGCAGATCGTCATCGGTGGCCAGCAGCTCCGCATGACGCCGCGCCACGTCACCGAGGCCGGTGTCGGGCACGTGCCGGAGGACCGCCTCGAGGACGGCTGCATCCCCGGCTTCACGGTCGCCGAGAACCTCGTCGTCAACACCTACTACCGGCCGCCCTTCGCCCATGGCATCTCGCTGGACCGCGACGCGATCCAGAAGACGGCCACGGACCTCGTCTCGAGGTTCGACGTGCGCACGCCATCGGTCTTCGTCGACGTCGCCGACCTGTCCGGCGGCAACCAGCAGAAGGTCATCGTGGCGCGCGAGTTCTCGCGGCCAATCCATCTCCTCGTCGCCGCCCAGCCGACTCGCGGCCTCGATGTCGGGTCGATCGAGTACATCCACGCCCAGATCGTCGCCATGCGGGACCGAGGCGCCGCCGTGCTCTTCGTCTCGACCGAGCTCGACGAGGTCCTCGCACTCGCCGATCGGATCGCGGTCATGTACCAGGGTCGGATCGTCGACATCCTGCCGCCCGAGCGTGCGACGCCGGAGCTGCTCGGCCTGCTCATGGGCGGCTCCCGGCCCGAGGAGGGCGTCGTCCGAGCCCCGGTCGAATCGATGGAGGCGCCGGCGTGAGCCCCGAGGCGTCGCGAGAGCCAGGCGCCCGGGCCCCGGACGGGACGCCGGCCGCGAATCCGCCCCGGACCCTCCGGCAGCGACTCGGCTCGGGGCTTGGCTCGCTCGGCCGCAGCATCTTCGTGCCCGTCCTCGCGCTGTTCAGCGCGCTCGTCATCGGGGCGATCGTCATCGCCCTGTCCGACATCGAGTTCCTGCAGAAGCTCGGGACCGACCCGGGTGGCGCAATCGGCGACGCGCTCGGGAGCATCGGCCGGGCCTACGGCGCCCTGATCGGCGGCGCGATCGGCGATCCCAAGGACTACTGGCAGGCGATCCAGTCCGGCGACAGCAAGGCCTTCATCACGGCGTTCACGCCCTTGAGC
>DATEZX010000371.1:0-5909 GCA_035255225.1 Candidatus Limnocylindrales bacterium | reverse complement strand
CTGCAGGGAGTTGAGCGAGCCGACGTTGTACTGCACCTCGCGGATCGCGCGCGGCCCGAACCGGGCGCCGGGCCGGTGGGTGACCATGTCGTCGTACGGGGCGCCGACGATCGCGACGTCCGGTCGGTGCGCCGCCAGGCTGGCAGGGTCCTCGACGAGCGGCAGCTTCGAGAAGGTCGGCAGCCCGACGTAGGCCGGCAGGCCGAAGTCCGGGAAGACCTCCCACTCCCGGTCCCAGCCGTTTCGGGCTGCCAGCTCCGAGGCCGGGCCAGGTCCGCCCGGCAGGCCGGGGTGCGCGCTCTCGCGTGGGTGTGCGCTCTCGCGTGGGTGGACGCTCTCGCTCCGGCTGGCGCCCTCGCGCGGCCGGGCGCTGTCACGCGGCTGGCGCTCGCTCACGCGGATCCTCCGGGGACGCACCGGCGTGGTGGTGCGGTCCGATCGCGTTCGACGCCGCCGGTTCGGAGCCGCCGCCCGGCGGGGCGCCGGCGGCATCCTAGCACCGGGCCTCCCGGCCCTATCTCCGGCTGGACAGGCTGACCTCGGCCACGATGGCGAGGGCGATGACGAACAGCCCGATCTGCGGCTGGAACAGCCCCTCGAGCCGCAGCAGCACGATCAGCCCGACGACGCCACCGACCCAGGCGCCGCGCCGAGCGGCCCGCGACCAGTCACCGCGGAACGCAATCCGACGCTGCCGCGCGAACCCGGCCAGCCAGAACAGCGGTGCGACCGTCAGCGCGGCGGCGAGGCCCATGAGGCCGGCGCCGGCGTAGCGGATGCTCACGTCGGCGTTCGGGTCCTGCGTGAGGAGGATGACGCCGACCCCGATCCACGCCACGACGGCCGCGGCGAACAGGCCGAGGCTCGCCCGTCGATCGCGGCCCTCCATCGCGAGGGAGTCTATGGCCGCCGGCGCCGCGACGGCCGCGGACGGCCTCGTTCGGCGCCGGACGCCGCCTGTCGATGCGGGACCGGCTACGGCCGCCCGAGCTCGAGCCGGGGCAGCAGCTCGGCCAGGCGGTCGATCTCGATGTCGGGCTCGACGCTGCCATCGCGCTCCGAGGTCGGCAGGGGCGTGTCGCCCTGGTGGCCGCGCAGGTAGGCGCTGTGCCAGCCCGCTCCCCTCGCGCCGACGACGTCGGCGGCCCAGTCGTCGCCGACGTGGACCATCGCGCCGGGCGGCAGCCCGAGGCCATCGGCCGCCGCCGCGAACATGGCCGGATGAGGCTTGATGACGCCGACGCGCTGGGACACGACGACCACGGACAGGTAGGCAGTCCAGCCCCGCGCCTCGAGGTAGCGGTCGATCGTCGGGGCGTGCGGCCAGTTCGACAGCACCCCGAGCCGGAAGCCCCGGGCGGCTGCCTCTCGGAGGGTCGGCTCGGCGTCCGGCACCGGGGACATCGCCGCCACGAACGCCGCGCTGTAGACCCCGACGGCCCACGCCACCTCGTCCGCGGTCGAGCGGGCGGCCACCTCGGCCTCAGCCCACGGCTCCTCGTCGTCCGCGGGCACGGGCGCGCCGCGGAGGCGGGCGAAGACGTGAGCGAAGCGCTCCGACAGGTCGACCTCTCGAAGCCGCGGCACCTGGAGGCGAAACTGCCGGTCGCGCTCCACGACCCAGGCCCGCAGGAAGGCCTCGCTGTCGGCGATGGAGCCGCGGGAACGCAGACGATCCACGGTCGTCGTGACGACCGACCCGAGCCCGGCCCGGTCGACGCGGATCAGGGTGTTCCCGAAGTCGAACGTGATCCCCCGGACGCGGAGCCGCACATGGCCCGGATCGGCCGTGCTCACGGGCGACCGACGCGGCCGGCGGTCACTGGGCCCACCGTCACCGCGCCGCGCTCGACGGGCAGATGTCGCGGTACGGGCAGTACGTGCAGGCGAGGACCGATGGCCGGGCCCCGAAGTCCCGAGCGCGGATCCCGGCGGCGGCGGTCGCGATCCGGTGGCGTGCCTTGTCGAGCCTTGCCGGGTCGACCTCGGCCCGGCCGACCAGTCCCGAATCGAGGAAGTACAGCTGCACGGCATCCGGCAGCCGACCTGCCAGGGCCTCGTACGCCATCGCATAGATCTGCAGCTGCAGCGACTCGCGGGCCTTCTGTCGGGCGGTCGCCGGGTCGCGGACATCGCTCGACTTGTAGTCCGTGATCGTCACGTGCTCGTGACCGAGCAGCTCGAGGGTCGGCTCGAGGACATCGGCCCGCAGGACCGACGGCGGCGCGACCACCGACTCGCGGACGCCCGCGCCCGGGGCCGTCTCCTCGTCAGGAGCCGCCGGCGCACCCCGAACCGCGCTCGGAGCGCCGGACACCGCCCGGCCGTCGGCAACGATGTCGACCCGGTCGAAGCGACCGCGGATCCGATCGCCGGCGAGCGAGAAGGAGAACTCCCGCTCAACCCACGCCGGGACCACCGCGCCAGGCTCGAGCTGGGCGGCCCGGAACCGCCGAAGGGCATCGCGGCCGGCCTCGAGGCGCGCCATCTCGTGCTCGCGGGAGACGAAGCCCTCGTTCGTCCAGGCGGCCTCGAACGCGGCGATGAGCTCGCCCTCCCCGAGGATCCGCCCGCGGCCCTGGGCGCGATGGAACTCCTGCACGGCCTGGTGGAGCGCCGAGCCGTACACGAGAGCGTGGTGGGGGGCCGTCGGGACACGCAGCACGTGACCGAAGCGGTAGCGGGCCGGGCAGGTCAGGTACTCGTCAATGGCCGAGTGGCTCAGCGTGAGCGGCCCCTCCGACGGCCCGCGCGACGGCTCTGGCGACATCGGTGCCGGCTCGGCCGCCGCGATCCGTTCCAGCGCGTTCGGCGGCGCCGCCCGCCCGTGCCCCGCTCCGGAGGTCGACGGCAGGTCGAGCGCCTCGAGGACGAATCGCGAGACCCGGCGTCCCGCGCCCCCCGCCGTCTCGGCCGCGTGGGTCAGGATGAGCTCGTCACGGGCGCGCGTCATGGCCACGTAGAACAGCCGGCGCTCCTCCTCGAGGTGGACGTCGCCCTCCGGCAGGACCTCGTCGACGAGCTCAACGGGCAGGGCCAGCGGCTCGCGTCGGCCGCGGGCGGGGAAGCGATCGGTCACGAGCCCTGGCAGGAACACGACCGGGAACTCGAGGCCCTTGGCCTTGTGGACGGTCATGACCGCCACCGCGTCCAGGTCCGGATCGGGGTCGGCCGTCGGCGGGTCGTCGCCCGCCGCGACGAGGGTCGCCAGATGCGGCGCCAGGAACACGGCCCGATCGTCGGCCAGCAGCGCGGACTGGGCTCGCACGATGTCGAACAGCCGGGCGATGTTGGCGAGGGTCCCCTCGGCCGCGGCCGTGCCGGCGCTCGCGAGCTCCGCCAGCCAGCCCGTCTCGCGCAGGAAGGCGTACAGGACCTCCCCTGCCGGCCGCCGCTGGCCGAGGTCTCGCCAGCGTCGCAGGTCGCCCAGCAGACGCGCCAGCGCGACGCGCCCAGCCGCCGAGAGACTCAGGCTCGCGGGCTGGCGCTCGACGTCCTCGAGGACCTCGAACGCCCCGCGGTTCCGACGGCGAGACGCGGCCATGACCTGGGCGAGATCGTCGGGCGGAACCGCGAACCGGTCCGAGGCCGCGATGGCGAAGACGTCGACGCTCGAGCCGGGATCGGCGACGACCCGCAGGACCGCGAGGAGGAGGCGGACCTCGGGCCGGCCATACAGGCCGGAGGTGCCCGAGAACCGCCACGGCAGCCCGGCCATCGTCAGCGACCGGAGGATCGGATCCGCATCGGCGTTCGCCCGAACGAGGACGGCGTGGTCGCGTGGTCGGGCGCCCTCGGCGATTCGACGCGCAACGTCGGCGGCGATCCAGTCCGCCTCTTCCGCTCCGTCGGCGAAGGCGATGTGACGAACCGGTGCCGGAGCGGCCACGGCGCGCTCCGGAATGAGGCGCTTCGAGATCCCGACGCGGACCTCGAGCCGGTCCGGGTCGTTGTGGCGGACGAGGCGATGAGCCGCGTCGAGGATGGGCGCGAGCGACCGATAGTTCCGCCGAAGGACGACCGTCCGGGCGCCCCGGTAGCGGTCGCGGAACTGGAGGATGTTGCTGATCGCCGCGCCTCGGAAACGGTAGATCGACTGGTCGTCGTCGCCAACGACGGTCACGTTGCGGTGTTGCCGGCCGAGGATCGCGACGAGCTCCGACTGGGCCCGGTTCGTGTCCTGGAACTCGTCGACGAGGATGTATCGGAAGCGGCCCTGGACCGTGGTCCGCGCCGCCGCGGAATCCCGGAGGAGCCGCAGGGCCAGCGAGACCTGGTCACCGAAGTCGATCGCGCCGGCGCTCCGGAGCAGCTCGGTGTAGCGGCCGTAGGCGTGCGCGAGCTCGAGCTGGCGGGAGGCGTGCTCCGACGCGGCAGCAGCGGCCTCTCGATCGGCCGCGCCCGCCTCGGGCGACCCGTCGAGCGCGGTCGCGAGGCCCGTCGCCTCGGCCTCGAGGGCCCGGGCATAGGCGAGGTACCGCTCCGGCGCCACGTCCTCATCGCGACAGCGGGCGAACAGGGCCGCGAGGGCGCCCAGGAACCGCGTCGGGTCACCGAGCGGCCGGTAGGCGTCCAGCCCGAGCTCGAACAGCCGCTCGCGAAGGAAGACCACGACCTCGGCCCGGGTCAGGACGCGCTGGTCGGGCGAGAGCCCGAGCTCGAACGCGAACTCGCGGACGAGCCGGTCGCCGAAGGCATGGAACGTCGAGATCGCCGTGTCGACGTAGCCGTAGGGCACGAGCTGGTCGACGCGGAGCTGCATCTCCTCCGCGGCCTTGTCCGTGAACGTCAGGGCCAGGATCTCCGACGGCCTGGCGCGCCGCGTCGCCACCAGCCAGGCGATCCGGCGGGTGATGACCTCGGTCTTGCCCGTCCCGGCCCCGGCGACGACGAGCAGCGGACCTTCGCCGTGGGTGACGGCCCGGCGCTGCTCCGGGTTGAGGCCCTCGAGGAGCTCGGCGACTCCCGGGGGGTCCGTGCTCGCCGGGCGGTCGGCGACGTCGAATCCCGCCCAGACCGGGAGCTGGATCAGCGGCGCCGGCTCGCGCCGCCGGCGGCGAGTCGAGCCGAGTCGGGTCACGGGAGCCGGGACGTCACGCGGGGGCATGGCGACACGATCACCGCTGTCCGTGACAGCTCGGCTGGCACGCCCGGCGGCTGCCGCCGGCGCGTCACGAGCGAGCCGGGGCCGACCCGCCGAGCGCTCGCCGCACGGCCTGCTGCTCCTCGCTGGAGAGGGCCGAATCCGAGCGACCGGCCTCGATCGCCTTGGCGTACACCCGAGTCCCCCCTCGGGCGTGGAGGCTGCTCACCACGAACCCGGTCCCGCCGGCATCGAGGATCGCGAGGGCGAAGCTCTGATTGCCGCCGGTGTCCTCGAACGGGTTGTAGCGAACGAGGCCCACCCGACCGAGGGCGCTTCGGAGGTCCTGCTCGACGACCGACGTCCGGCTCTCGAGGCGATCGAGATCCCTGACGACGGACCGGACGCGCTCGAGGTGCTGGCCGAGGACCGCCTCGAGGCTGGCGCCGTCGGCGCCCTGGGTCAGCCCGTCGAGGCGCTTCGACAGGCGACTGACCCGCCACGCCTGGGCCAGGAGCCCGAGCGCCAGGACGATGACGAGGATGCCGAGGACCAGCGCGATCGGGCCGAGGTTGTGCTGGACGAACGCGTCGAGATCGATGGCCCGAACCCTCCACCCGGCGCCGGTGCGGCGACCTCGCCGAGTCTATCGCCCGGCCCTGCGCAGCGAGCCACCCGGGAGACCCGAAGCCCGGTGGTATCCTTCGCCGCCGTGGCCAAGCGCGTCCGCTATTCGTCTCGCTCCGCGCGCCGCAGCACCGCCAAGCGCCCGTCGGCCGGCGCGCCGCCCGGGCGGCGCGAAGTCGAGCCGGCGTCCGCCACAGCC
>DATEZX010000370.1:0-2950 GCA_035255225.1 Candidatus Limnocylindrales bacterium | reverse complement strand
GGCCGGGTGATCAGCACGCTCCGCCGGCTCCTGCCAGACGACGGGATCGTCACGACCGACGCCGGCAGCTTCGGCACCTGGGCGGCGCGGGGCTTCCGGTTCCGGCGGCCGGGAACGTTTCTCGGCTCGACATCGGGCGCCATGGGCTATGGCCTCCCGGCGGCCATCGCGGCCGGCCTCGTCCATCGCGATCGGGCCGTCGTGGCCCTCGTCGGCGACGGTGGCATGGGGATGACCCTCGGCGAGGTCGAGACGGCGGTGCGGATGGGCCTCCGGACGATCGTTCTCGTCTTCGATAACCAGCGCTTCGGGATGATCCGGACCTACCAGGACCGGCGCGAGGGCGCGACGACCGCGGGAACCGACCTCGGCCCCGTCGACTTCGCCGCGGCCGCGAGGTCCCTCGGCGCCCGGGGCGTGGCAGTCTCCGACGACGCCGCGTTCGAGCCCGCGCTCCGCCAGGCCCTCGCATCCGACCGCCCGATCGTCATCCACCTGACGGTCGATCGGCGCTGGGAGAACGTCGACAGCCGTCCCTGATTCAGGGTGCCGGGTAGGCTGACGGCATGGTGCGCACCAGCGACCCCTCGGCCCTCAAGCGCGCGAGCGCCGGCAGCTACCGCAGCACCGACGGGCGGTTCACCGTCGAGCAGGCCTCCGGCCGCTGGCTCGTCCTCGATGGCGAGCAGCTCGACGAGCTCGGGCTGCCGCTCACGCGAGGACCGTTCTCGACCCTTGACGCAGCTCGCGCGGCGATCGCGGAGGCTCGCGAGGGTCCTGCGCCGATGTCGCAGCTGCCGGGTCGGATGGCCACGCTCCGGCGCGA
Source organism: Candidatus Limnocylindrales bacterium (assembly GCA_035255225.1). Classification (GTDB taxonomy): domain Bacteria; phylum Chloroflexota; class Limnocylindria; order Limnocylindrales; family CSP1-4; genus UBA5189. Next base: position 2,124 of record DATEZX010000370.1, on the reverse strand, counting down.
GGGTCGAGCCGCGGTGCCATCGGGCGCCAGCCGACACCCTGGGAGGCCCGCGGCTCGCGATCAGCGTCTCCCACGCTCCGAGACCGCCGCCGCGCCGCCTGCGGCGCGGTCCGCCGGGTCGGCGGCGTCGGCCGCGGCCGTATCGGCCCCGCCGCGGGCGGAGATCCGGACGTACCGGGCGGGCGAGGGCGCGGCGCTGCGGGGGTTTTGGTCGACGGTCGGCTTCCGGTCGCTCGGCGACGACGACGAGTCCCTCGATCGGCTCGCCGAGCGGAACCCCGGGCTGGTCGTCGTCGGCTCGGTGGGGGAGGCGATCGTCGCGACGGCCCTCGGCGCCTGGGACGGGCGACGGGGCTGGATCTACCACGTGGCGGTGGCCGAGGAGCTGCGTCGAACGGGACTCGGCCGCCGGATCATCCACGAGGTCGAGCGGCGCCTGCGTGCCCTGGGCTGCCCGAAGGTCAACGTCATCGTCGGCGACGACAACGAAGGCGCTGCCCGGTTCTGGGCGGCGATGGGCTACTCGTCGCCGCCCGCGCGCCAGTACGGCAAGGAGCTATAGGCGCCGGCTCGCGCGCTCCGTGCTTGCGACCTCGGCCACCGGGGCCCTCGACGACGGCTCGTCAGTGGCGCGGGTGTCGGCGCGGCTTCGGCGGCTTCTTGGCCGACCGGCTGGCCCACGAATCCTGGATCTGCTTGAAGACCTTGCCCATGCCCGGGCGCATGAGGCTGCGGCTCTCGGCCTCGGCGTCGTGGTCGCGCCGTCGGATGCGCTCGGCCTCGCGGGGATCGATGGGATCGCTGGGATCGATCGGATCGATGGCATCGAGATCGTCCACCTCGCGGATCGTGCGAGCGATCACGGACGGCGTCAAGACGGTGCACCGCTCGTCGCGGCCTTCGATCCGACGACCACGCCGCGCCGGACCTGACTGTCGACGGGTCGCGTTCCGCGCCGGCGAGGGGGATACTGGATCACAACGATTCGGGATCGCGAACAACTCGGAGTCGGAGGGCGGACCTTGTCGATCCAGGACGCCGTCGAGCGAGCGAGTGCCTATCTGGCCGAGCACCCGACCGAGGCCCGGTACCGCGACGCCGCCGCCGTGGCACGGCTTGGAGCCGGCCTTCGAGTCGATGTCACCGGCCCCGGCGGCGAGAGCCTCCACACCGACATGCCGCGGGGCATCGGGGGGGCCGCGACGGAGCCGTCGCCCGGCTGGTTCCTCCGGGCCGCGGCGGCGGCCTGCGTCGCCTCGCTCATCGCGATTCGCGCCGCCGCGACGGGCCGCACGATCCTGTCGTGCGAGGTCCGAGTCGACAGCGAATCGGACGATCGGGGGATCCTCGGCCTCGACGATGCCGTGCCGGCCGGCCCGATCTCGACCCGGATCGAGATCTCGATCGAGGCCCCGGGCAGCCAGCGTCCCGATCGCGTCGCCCTGGCCCGCTGGGCGGTGGACCACTGCCCGGTCACCGACGCCCTCTCGCGCGCGGTGCCCCTCGACCTCGACGTCCGCTGAGCGACCCGACGGCGACGCCGGTCCTGCGCGGGCCTCGCGTCGCGCTCCGTCCGCTGCGGCCAGCCGACCGCCGGATCCTCCGCGCGATCCTGGCCCAGCCCGAGGTGGCGCGCTGGTGGGACACCGCCGATCCCGACCAGGCCGTCGACGAGTGGCTGGCCGCCGATCCCGGGACCGTGGGCTTCGCGATCGAGCTCGACGGCCATGTCGTCGGCAGCATCCAGTTCGTCGAGGAGACGGCACCGGGCTATCGCCACGCCGGAATCGACCTGTTCCTCGATCGTGACCATCACGGCCGCGGCCTCGGGCCCGAGGCGATCCGCGTCGTCGCCCGGTATCTGATCGAGGTCCGCGGGCATCACCGCCTGACGATCGATCCCTCGGCGGCGAACGAGCGCGCCATTCGCGCCTACGAGCGGGTCGGCTTCCGGCGGGTCGGGATCATGCGCCGCTACGAGCGGGGCCCGGACGGGACCTGGCACGCCGGCCTGCTCTTGGACCTCCTCGCGGGCGAGCTGAGCGAGTGACCGGCCGCGTCCTCGACGAGCGGACGCTCAACCGAGCCCTCCTGGCGCGCCAGTTGCTCCTGGAACGCTCGGCG
>DATEZX010000369.1:0-2622 GCA_035255225.1 Candidatus Limnocylindrales bacterium | reverse complement strand
CAGCCGCCGAGCACGAGGGCTGGTCGGAGGTGGACCTCCAGCGCTTCCGCGACGGGATCCGCGAGGCCGTCACCGGGATCGCCATCCCGGCCTTCCGCCGCTACGGGGAGACCCTCGAGCGCGTAGTCCAGCCGATCGCCCGCCCGGACGACCGGCCGGGCCTCGTGCACCTGCCGGGCGGCGCCGAGGCCTATCGGGACATGATCCGCGTCCACACGACGCTCGACCTGACGCCCGAGGAGATCCACGCGACCGGCCTCGCCGAGATCGATCGGATCGACCACGAGCTGGTGGAGCTGGGTGGCCGCCTCCTGGGCACGAAGGACCTCGCCTCGACGGTCTCGGCACTCCGCGACGACCCGGCCCTGCGGTTCCGCACCGCCGACGAGGTCTTCGAGACCGCCAAGCGGTCGCTCGCGCGGGCCACGGCCGCGGTCCCGGACTGGTTCGGGCGGGTACCCGCCGCGGCATGCGTGGTCGTCCCGGTGCCGAGCCACTCGGAGGCGCACCAGACGATCGCCTACTACTCGTGGCCGGCGATGGACGGCAGCCGGCCCGGGCGCTACTACATCAACCTGTACCAGCCCGAGACGCGCCCGCGCTACGAGGCAGAGGCGCTCGCCTTCCACGAGTCCGTCCCGGGCCACCACCTCCAGATCGCGGTCGCCCAGGAGCTCGAGGGGCTGCCGGCGTTCCAGCGGATGCTCGGCTCGACCGCCTTCGCCGAGGGCTGGGGCCTGTACACGGAGCGCCTGTCGGACGAGATGGGCCTGTACAGCGGCGACATGGACCGCTTCGGGATCCTCTCGTACGACGCCTGGCGCGCGGGCCGCCTTGTCGTCGACACGGGGATGCATGCGCTCGGCTGGACGCGCCAGCAGGCGATCGACTTCCTCCTGACGCATTCCGCGCTCGCCGCGAACAACATCGTCAACGAGGTGGACCGCTACATCGTCATGCCTGCCCAGGCGCTCGCCTACAAGACCGGACAGCTGGAGATCCTGCGACTCCGCGCCGAGGCGAAGTCCCGGCTCGGCGCCGGGTTCGAGATCAAGGCCTTCCACGACACCGTGCTCGGCGCCGGCGCCATCAGCCTGCCGGCCCTCCGCGGCCGCGTGGAGTCCTGGATCGAGGCGCGGCTCGCGGCACGAGCGGCCGACGCGGCGGAAGCGGTCTAGAGCGCGTCCCAGTCGCGGCCGCGCTCGCGGCGGTCCAGGGCCGCGTGGATGCGTCGGCTGACCGCGGGCAACGTGTCGAGCAGCCGATCGAACTCGTGCTGGTGGAGCACCAGGACCGTCACGTCGCTGATCGCGGTGGCCGTCGCGGTGCGCGGCCGGCGCTCGAACAGGGCGATCTCGCCGAGGAACCCGCCGGCCGTCATCGAGCGGATCGCGCGCCCGCCGCGCTCGATGCGGACCGTGCCATCGAGGATCACGTAGAACTCCTCGCCCGGCTCCCCCTCGAGCATCAGGACGTCGCCCGCCTTGTGCGAGCGCTCCCGGGCGAGGACCGCGACCGCCTGGAGCCCCCGCTCGTCGAGATCGGCGAAGAGGGGCACGGCGCGCAGGACCTCGAGCTTGTCGACCATGCGCCGAGGATAGCCTCGAGGCGCCCGGCCACGCGGGTTGCCATTGGGGCCGCCCGGCGCGCTCCCGCGTGCCATCCTGTGCGCCCATGTCCAGGCTGACCGCCCCGGTCCGGTCGCTGCTCGGCTCGCTCCGCGATGCGCTTGCCAACGACGGCATCCGCCGGCTCGAGACGTTCTGGACCCTCGGCATCGCCGCCGATGCCGGGCTCCTCGTCCTGCTGCTGGTCGAGGTCTACGATCGCGACGGCGTCGTGGCCGCGGGCGTGCTCGGCGCCGTGCGCATGGTCCCGGGTGTGCTCTCGGGGATGCTCTCGGGCAGCGTGCTCGCGCGCTTCCGCGCCGAGCGCGTGCTGTTCGTCCTCGGCCTCGTGCGCACGCTGTCGGCCGTCGCCTGCGCGATCGTGATCGCGGTCGGCGGCTCGACCATCGCCCTGTACGCGCTGGCGGCGATCTCGGCCGCGGCGGCGGCGCCCTCGCGACCCGTCTCGGCCACGCTCTTCCCCGCCGTCGCCCGCAGCCCGCACGAGCTCGTCGCCGCGAACATGGCCTGGAGCACCGGCGAGGGGCTCGGGTCGATGCTCGGGCCGTTCGTCGTCGGCCTGTTCGTGGCGGCCGGACGGCCCGAGATGGGCGCCGCGGCGACGGCCGTGGCGTTCCTCGTCGGGGCGGTGGTGATCGGCCGGCTTCGCTTCGAGCACGCCGCCGATGCCACCGGCGGCGGGGCCGCGCGGGTCCGGGGCCTCCGGCTGCTCGACGGGTTCCGGGCCATGCGCCGCCGCCCGGTCGTCGGCTGGACGCTCCTCTCGGTGTTCGCCCAGATCCTCACCCGCGGCCTGCTCGCACCGCTGACCGTGGTCGCGGCCATCGAGCTGCTGGCGATGGGCGAGCCGGGCGTGGGCCTGCTCAACGCTGCGCTCGGGCTCGGCGGGCTGCTCGGCGCAGTGTTCGCCGTGAGCCTCACGAGGACGGACCGGCTCATCCGGACCGAGGCTGCGGCGGTGGCGTGGTGGGGCGCGCCGATCGCGGTCATCGGC
>DATEZX010000368.1:0-8420 GCA_035255225.1 Candidatus Limnocylindrales bacterium | reverse complement strand
GCGAACCGGCCCTTGGCGTGCCGACGGGCCGGCGGCCGCAGGAGGCCTTCCTGTCCGCGGTCAGGGCTCCGACAGCCACGCCGCGGTCGCGGGCCGGCGCAGGCCGTGCACGAGGAGTGCGACGAGGGCCGCGAGGAAGACCGCGACGGGCCACGCCCCGCCGAGGGCCGCGAACAGGAGGGCCGGGACGATCAGGCTCGACATGCCGATCGCGAGGCCTCGGGCCGCCGCCTTGCGCTGGAGAACGAGGGTGATCGTGAAGATCGTGTAGGCCAGCAGGACCATGTCGACGACGCCCGGGAGGCTCACGGCCATCTCGGTGGCGAGATCGACGACGTAGCCGAGCGTCAGGCCGATCCCCGCCAGGAGGATGAAGGCATAGGCGAGGAACAGGGCCACGCCCCAGGGCATCCCGCGCAACGACGGCATCGCCGCCGATTGTGCCGTCCCGGAGGCGCGGAGGCGACCCCTCCCTCGCGGCAGGCGGGATTCGGGTCTTGACTCCCGGCTGCCGGGTCGATTAGGTTTCGCTAAACCGGTTTTCTAAACCGGTTTTCCCGCGAGACCCGCGCACGAGGCGACGGTCGCGGGGCATCCGGCGCCGGGCGCTCACGCCGGCGACAGGGAGTCGAGTGGAGCGGCGAACCCACCGTCCGCGCATCGCGGACGTCGCTCGCGAGGCGGGCGTGTCCAAGACTGCGGTGTCCTTCGCGTTCAACAACCCGGACCGGCTGTCGTCCGAGACGGCGACGCGCATCCGTGAGGTCGCGGACAGCCTCGGCTATCGACCCCATCCGGTCGCCCGCCTGCTGACCCAGCGCCAGACGATGACCCTCGGGGTGCTGACGCCCCAGGCCCTCGCGGTCATCTTCTCGAACCCGTTCTTCGCCCTGTTCAGCGAGGGCGTCGCCCACGCGGCCGAGGACCTCGGCTACGAGCTGCACTTCATCTCGCCGCGGAACGGCTCGCTCGCCCTGGCCATGCGTCGCGCGACGGTCGACGGGGTCGTCGCGATCGGCCTGTCCGGCGACCATCCGGAGGTCGAACAGATCCGTGGCTCGGGCCTGCCGATGGTCCTCGTCGACAGCGAGGACCTGCCCGAGCACAGCTCGGTCGTCGTCGACGACGAGGGCGGGGCGCGGGCCGCGGCCGAGCACGTCGCCGGCCTGGGGCATCGCGACATCCTGGTCGTCGCGGTCGAGCGGCCCGACGCCTCGAGCGCGCGCGAACCCGGGACGCCGGACGGCGTGGCCGACCGACGGCTCCGCGGCTATCGGGCGGGGCTCGCGGCGTCAGACATCGACGTCGGGCCCGAGTGGATCGTCGCCGGTCGGGCGTCGATCGACGGCGGCGAGTCGGCCTTCCAGCGCGCCTGGGCCTTCGGGCTTCGGCCCTCCGCGGTCCTGGCCATGAGCGACGCGATGGCCATCGGCTCGATGCGCGCCGCGCGCCAGCTCGGCCTCCGGATCCCCGACGACGTGAGCATCGTCGGGTTCGATGACATCGACCTCGCCGCCCTCGTCGATCCGGCCCTGACGACGGTCCATCAACCGATCCGCCAGAAGGGCATCGACGCCGTTCGGCTCCTTCTCACCGAGATGGAGCTGCGGGCGGGGAACCAGCCAGAGCACCTCCGGCTCGAGACCCGGCTCATCGTCCGGGGCTCGACCGGGCCCGCGCCGCGCGAGCGGCAGGAGGTGCGACGGCTGGAGTGAGGTCGATCGGAGAGCGCGACCAGAGCGGCGTGCCTCCCGTGGCGTTCCGCTCACGGCCGGGAACGGTTCCGGCCACCACCCTGTCGGTCACGCCGGCAGGCCAACGGCAAACGGCGGGCCCCGCAGAGCCCGACCACCAGGAGGAGAGATCACCCGCGATGAACCATTCGAAACGACTCGCAAGCCTCGTCGCGGTCGTCGGCCTCGTCGCCGCCGCGTGCGGCGGGGGCGCGACCGGGACGCCGGCGGCGTCCACGGCGGCCTCGCAGCCGGCCGGCACCCAGGCGGCCTCGACCGCCCCGACGCTCACCGGCACGCTGACCATCTGGCAGTCCTATGCCTCGGGCGGCGGTGAGCTGACCGCCTTCAACCAGGTCCTCGACAAGGTCAAGGCAGCGAACCCCGGGCTGACGATCAACAACGTCACCCAGGACTTCAGCAAGATGTTCCAGCTGTGGGACACGGACGTGCTGGCCGGCGGAGCGTCGGCTGACATGTTCATCGCGCCGAACGACAACCTGTACAGCGAGGCCGCGGCCCACACGATCCTGAACCTCAACGACAAGCTCACGGCCGCCATGCTGACCGGCTTCTCGCAGACCGCGGTCAATGGCGCGAAGGCCGACATCGGCGACGGCAAGGGCCCGCAGTTCTACATGGTCCCGGAGTCCCTCAAGGCCGTGGCCCTGTGGTACGACAAGTCCAAGATCGCGACGCCGCCGGCCACCACCGCCGACCTTCTCGCCGGCGTCACGAGCGGCGCCATCAAGCTCGGCCTCAACCAGAACGCCTACCACATGTTCGGCTTCAGCGGCTCGTTCGGCGGCAAGCTGATGGATGACACCGGCAAGTGCATCGCCGACCAGGCCGGCTTCGCCGACGCCTTCAAGTACATGGAAGACCTCAAGGCCGCCGGCGCCAAGTACTACACCAACGGCGCCAACATCACGCCCGACCTCCACAACGGCGTGATCAACGCGGTCATCGACGGCCCGTGGCAGACGGCCGACTTCACCTCGACCGACAAGGGCATCGGCGCCAATGCCGCGGTCGCGGCCATGCCGGCGGGTCCTGGTGGCAAGGCCAATCCCTTCACCGGGACCGACGGCTGGTACATCAACCCCAATAGCCAGAACGTCGACCTGGCCTTCCAGTTCGCCCTGCAGATGGTCGCCACCGCCCAGGAGCAGATCATGACGGACGGCGCGGGCCACGTTCCGGCCGCGCCGAACGTGACCATCAGCAGCTCGATCGTCAAGGGCTTCGCAGATGCGGCGGCCAACGGCCTGCCGCGCCCGCAGACCAAGGCCTTCGGGAATTACTGGGGCCCGTTCGGCAACGCGATCAACTCGCTCGTCCAGAAGAACTCTGACCCGACCCAGACCGTGAAGGACGCCTGCAGCCAGATGAACGCTGCGACGTTCAAGCAGTCCTGAGCTCCGGCTCGAAGTCCGGGGGCGCCGCGAGGCGCCCCCGGATCGTCCCCGGTCCGTGCTCGCGAGGCTTGTCGCGAGCCCGGTCCAGGGCCGATACTCCGGCCCGGCAGCTCTTCGGGCGACCCTTCCCAACCGCGCAGCAGCCAGGAGGCGGATCTCGGGCATGGCGACGATGACCGCGGCGCTCCCTCCTCCTCGCCGGGCGTTCGGCTGGCGCCGCCGCCTGCAGCCGTACCTCTACCTGCTGCCGGCCTTCGTGGTCATGGGCGTGATCACGTTCTACCCCCTGGTGTTCCAGGTCTGGATGTCGTTCACCGACTTCACGCTGGCGAACTTCCGGGTCAACAACCCCATCGCGCCGAACTGGGTCGGGCTGAACAACTACATCGAGATCGCCGAGTCGAAGCTGGCGATCCCGAACTTCGAGTTCGTGCGGCTGGTGTTCTTCAACCTGTTCTGGGCGCTCAGCAACGTCGTCGTCCACGTCATCCTGGGGGTCGCCGTCGCGGTCGTCCTGAATACCAAGGGGCTGATGTTCAAGGGTCTCTACCGAGCCCTGTTCATCCTGCCGGTCGTCATCCCGTCGATCATCGTGGCGACGGTCTGGCGGAACATGTTCGACCAGGATTACGGGGCCATCAACTACCTGCTCCAGGGCGTCGCCGGGATCTTCGGCATCGCGGCGTCCACGCCGGCGCTGCACCTCGACTGGATCAGCCAGGTCAACGACCCGATCCCGTTCATCCCGCTGCCGCTGGCCTACTTCGCGATGCTCGTCGCGAACACCTGGCTGGGCTGGCCGCTCAATGCCGTCGTCGCGACCGGCGCCCTGCAGAGCATTCCGGGCGAGCTGTACGAGGCCGCCGAGATCGATGGCGCAGGCCCGTGGCAGCGGTTCAAGACCGTCACCGTCACGTACCTCCGGCCGGCCATGCTGCCGTACGCGATCTACGGCTTCGTCATCACCTTCAACCTGTTCTTCCTGCCGTACTTCATGACCAACGGCGACCCGTTCGGCCGGACGGAGATCCTCGTGACCCAGGCCTACCGCCTGGCGCAGGAGCGCAACCTCTTCGGAGTGGCGGGCGCGTTCTCCGTCTACCTGTTCTTCCTGCTGCTCGCGCTGACCCTCATCACCAACCGCCTGGCCCAGGCGACGAAGAGCTACGCCGAATGACCACCATCACGACGAGCGAGGACTGACGCGATGGCCACCGTCGAGGCAACCGGCCGCCTCCGCTTCCTCCGGCGTGCCCGGACGCGCACGGCCGACGCCGATCAGCCGCGCATTCCGGTGCGTCGCCAGATCCTGCTCCAGGTCATCTGCATCTTCATCCTCATCACGGTCCTGTTCCCGATCCTCTGGATCGCGTCGATGTCGATCGACCCGCGGAACCTGGCCCGGCCGGACGGGCTCAACCTGATCCCGCCGGGCGCCTCGCTGGGCGCCTATGCCAAGGTCATCGCCCACCCGACCGACAATCCCCAGAGCTTCCTCGGCCTGGCGACCAACAGCCTGGAGATCGCGCTCGGCAGCGCTGCCATCTCGGTCGCCATCGGCATCCTCGCCGCGTACGCGTTCTCCAGGCTGCGGTTCCGGGGTCGGGCGGCCCTGATGATCGCCGTCCTGGGCGTCCTGATGCTGCCCGGGGTCGCCACGATCATCCCGCTGTTCGTCTTCCTGAACCAGTTCCAGATCCACTTCGGCAGCCTGTCGTTCAACCTCCGGGCGTCGATCCTCGGGGTCATCGTCGCGATCACGGCCGGCCAGCTGCCGTTCGCCATCTGGAACCTGAAGGGCTATCTCGACACGATCCCGAAGGACCTCGAGGAGGCCGCGGCCGTCGACGGCGCGTCCCAGAACCAGATCTTCCTGCGGGTCGTCCTGCCGCTCGCCATCCCGGCCGTCGCGGTCACCGCCTTCCTCGGCTTCCTTGGCGGCTGGACCGAATACCTGACGACCTACATGTTCCTCGGCGCCAACCCGAACAACTGGACCCTGTCGATCGCGCTGAACAGCATGGTCGGCGGCTTCGCGCGGACGACGACCTGGTCGGAGTTCGCGGCGTTCGCGATCCTGTTCGCGTTGCCGGTCTCGGTCGTGTTCTTCTTCTTCCAGCGCTACTTGGTGGGCGGCCTCGCGGTCGGCGGGGTCAAGGGCTAGCGGCGCTCCGATCCGCGCCTGGCGTCCTCGAGTCCGCGCCGCCGGTCAGGCTGGCTGCTCGTCCACCTGGTGGATCGGGTCCTCGCGCGGCCGCTGGCAGAAGGCACATCGCGATTCCCGGATGAAGGTGCTGGTCGCCCAGGCCGCGGATTGCGGTGAGGCGCCGGTGCTCCCAGCCAGGCCGCCCCCGCCGAGCGCGAACGCGGCGAGGCCCGAGTCGTCGACCGTCTCGAAGGGGTGTGGCTGATCCGGCGTGACGTCGGATCGTCGTCGGGGTCGAATGTCGCGTTCCGCCATGACGCTGGCCTCCGTTGTACTGGCGGCGACAAGCGTCAGCCGCGCCCGGGCGGCGTCAAGGGCCGTTCGGACTCGGCGGCCGCCACTGGAACCACGGCCGCTCCCAGAACAGGGCCAGCACGACGAAGACATCGAGGGCGCCGAACAGCAGGCCGATGATCGTCGCCGAGATGAGCTCCAGGAAGGCGGCCACGGCCACCACGTTGACCGCGACCAGCCACGCCCGGCCGTAGCGAGCGAGGACGCCGAGGACGACGAACCCCAGCCCGATCGCGAGGGACAACAGCGAGAGCGCGTCGACGGGCTGGCCCTGCTGGCCGAGCGTGAGCACGACCTCGATCGAGGACAGGATGCTGAGGACGCCACCAACGACGAGGATCGCCGCCGCGAGCTCGACGAGGGCCGGACGCGGTGGGCGCGCGACCTTGTCGCCGGCCGCCGCCCGCCGCGCTCCGGAGGTCGATCCCTGGGTCATCGAGCCGCGGTCAGGCGGAAGAGGTAGCCGCTCCTCGGGGCGAGGGTCGCCACCGGTCGGTAGGCGGTGAGGCCGCCACCCCGGTTGACGGTCACCGGCGCGATCGCAGCCGTCGCGTCCCCGCCAACCGTCGACAGGAGGGTCGCGGTCATCGGGCCGCAGAGCGGCCCGACGGCGAGCGTCAGGCCGTAGGCATCGACCGGCTTAGCGCTGACGTTGACCACCGCCAGCAGCGTCTCGTCGGGCGTCGTCCGCAGCCAGCCGATGACCGGGTGCGAACCGCCGTCGACCACCGTCGTCGTGCCGTCCCGAAGGGCCGGGCTGGACGAACGCAGGGCGATCAGCGATCGGTAGGTCGAGAGCAGGCTCTTCGGATCGCCGGTCTCGGCCGCGACGTTGGCCGTCTGCCAGCCGTCGCCGAGCGGCTCCCACGGCGTCGCCGTCGAGAAGCCGCCCGCCGGCGCGTCGCCGGTCCACGGCATCGGCGTCCGGATCTGCTCGTCCGGCTTCTGGCCGAGCATGCCGATCTCCTCGCCGTAGTAGACGAACGGCACGCCCGGCTCCGAGAAGAGCATGAATGCCGCGAGCTTGGCCGCCGGGACGTCGCCGGCGAGCTCGCTCATGATCCGCTCTTCGTCGTGGTTGGTCAGGAAGGAGGCCTCCTGGTTGGCCGGCCATGAGGCCAGGGTCTGGCCCATGGCCGACTGGATCGGCGAGGCGTCGTCGGCCCGGAGCGCGGTCCCGACGGCGTCCGACAGCCCGAAGTCGAACGTCAGGTCGGTGTCGTTCGGGACATAGCTCCCGGCGTTCCTGCTCAGGTCCCAGACCTCGCCGACGGTCACCGCCTCGGGCTTCACGGCGTCGATCGCCTGCTTGAACGTCGCCAGCCAGGCGTGGGTCTCGGGCGTGTTGACCTGGGCCTGTGGGCCGTCCTCGATGAGGTGCCGCGCGGCGTCGAGTCGGAAGCCGTCGACGCCCATGTCGTGCAGCCAGAACCGCGCCATGTCGGTGACCGCCGCGGTCGCGTCGGCATTCCGCAGGTTGAGGTCGGGCATGGAGTCGGAGAACACGCCGTAGTACCACTGGCCGTTCGAGGCGGGATGCCAGGGATTGCCGCTTCCCGTCGGGCTCGGCCAGGCGAGAGCGGTCTTCGACCAGACGTACCAGTCGTGGTGGGGGCCGCCCGCGACCGCGTCGATGAACCACGGGTTCGAGCTCGAGGTGTGGTTCAGGACGAGGTCGATGATGACCTTGATGCCCCGCTTGTGCGCCGCCGCGAGGAAGGCCTTGAAGTCGGCGTTCGTGCCGTAGCTCCGCTCGACCGTCCGGTAGTCGACGACGTCGTAGCCGTGATAGCTCGGCGACTGCATGATCGGCATCAGCCAGATCCCGCCGATCCCGAGGTCGGTCGTCGTCGCTGGGTCGCCGTCGTTGAGGTAGTCGAGCTTCGCGGTCAGGCCGCGGAAGTCGCCGGTCCCGTCGCCATTGCCGTCGGCGAAGCTCCGGACGAACAGCTCGTACCAGACCCGCTCGTTCCAGTCGTGGCTCGGTGCGGGCTGGGCGGGCACGCAGGCGCTGCCGGGCGCCCCGGTCGCCACGGCGTTGGCCGACGGCCCGGCGGTTGGGCTCCCGGCAGGCGCCGTCGGCGACGGCACCCCGCTCGGGGCGGGCCCGCAGGCCGTGAGCAGCTGCCCGGCGACGATGGCCAGCGCGGCCCAGCGGCGGCGGCGTGGGCGTGCGAGGATCGGCATCCCAAGCCAAGTATCGCAGTCGGAGGGTCACGCCCGGCATGGCCGTTGACACGCCCGCGTGGGTCCGGGACGCCGTCTTCTACCAGATCTTCCCGGATCGGTTCGCCCGCAGCGAGCGGGTCGACCGGCCGGGGCCATTCGAGGATTGGGACGCTCCGCCCACCCGCCACGGCTTCAAGGGCGGCGACCTCCTCGGGATCGCCGAGCACCTGGACCACATCGCGTCACTGGGTGTCAACGCCCTGTACCTGAACCCGATCTTCCAGTCGGCCTCGAACCACCGCTACCACACCTACGACTACCTCGCGGTGGACCCGCTGCTGGGCGGGGACGCGGCCCTGCGCGAGCTGCTGGACGCGGCGCACGCCCGGGGCATGCGCGTCGTGCTGGACGGGGTGTTCAACCACACCGGCCGGGGTTTCTGGGCGTTCCACCACGTGCTCGAGAACGGGGCCGCCTCGCCGTACCGCGACTGGTTCCACTTCCACCCTTCGGCGCTCGAGGGGCGGCGAGCGTTCCGCCCGTACCCGTGGCCGACCGACGTCGACGACGTTCCCGACGAGCCGTCGCTGAACCCCACCG
>DATEZX010000367.1:0-4304 GCA_035255225.1 Candidatus Limnocylindrales bacterium | reverse complement strand
GACGCGATCGCCTCGTCGAACCGGTTGCCGCCGACCCGCAGGGACGTCGAGACGACGATCCCGCCGAGGGCGATGACCGCGATCTCGGTCGTGCCGCCCCCGATGTCGATGACGAGGTTGCCCGACGGGCCGGAGATCGGGACGTTGGCCCCGATCGCGGCCGCGAGCGGCTCCTCGATGAGGTAGGCCTCGCGGGCCCCGGCCTTGAGGGCCGCGTCCTTGACCGCCCGCTTCTCGACCGAGGTCACGCCCGCCGGGACGCTGATCATGACCTGGGGGCCCTGGAGCCGGAGCTTCATCCGCCCGGACGTGGCCTTGTTGATGAAGAACCGGAGCATCGCCTCGGTGATGACGTAGTCGGCGATGACGCCGTCCTTCATCGGCCGGATGGCGTGGATGTTGCCGGGGGTGCGGCCGATCATCTCGCGGGCGTCCTCGCCCACGGCCCGGATCCGGCCGTCGTCGTCGACGGCGACGACCGAGGGCTCCTGGATGACGATGCCGCGGCCCTCGACGTGGACGAGGACGTTGGCCGTGCCGAGGTCGATCCCGATGTTCATACGGTGGCGGTGAGCTCCCCCTCCTGGACGCGCTCGATCCGAGCGCCGAGGTCCAGGAACTTGCGCTCGATGTTCTCATACCCCCGCTGAACGTGGTGCGCGCCACCGATCGACGAGGTCCCGTCGGCCGCCAGGGCGGCCAGGATGAGCGACGCGCCGGCCCGCAGGTCGGAGATCTCGACCGTCGCGGCGTGGAGCGGCGCCGGGCCGTCGATGACTGCCTCGTGGGGGCTCTTGAGCTGGATCGAGGCGCCCATCTTGCGCAGCTCGGACAGCCACTCGAGGCGGTCCTCGAAGATCGTCTCGCGGACGATCGAGCGGCCATGAGCCTGCGTGAGCAGGACCGAGGTCGGCGGCTGGATGTCGGTCGCGAGGCCGGGGTACGCCGCGGTCTCGATGCTCACCGGCTGGAGGCCATCGGGCCCGACATGGCGGGCATCGACCTCCATCCGGCCGGGCTGGCACGAGACCTCGAGGCCGGTCCGGCCGAGGACCTCGACGAGGGCGTTCATCGTGTCGCAGTCGGCGCCCTCCAGGGTCACGTGGCCGCCCGTGATGCCGGCCGCGATGGCGAACGTGCCAGCCTCGATCCGATCGGGCATGACCGCGTGCTCGGCGCCCCGGAGCCGGCGCTTGCCCTGGACCTCGATCGTGTCCGGGGAGGTCCGCTCGACCTCGGCGCCCATCTTGCGCAGGAACCGGATGAGGTCGTCGATCTCGGGCTCCTGGGCCGCGGGCCGGATGATCGTGTGGCCGTCGGCGAGGGTCGCGGCGAGCATCGCGTTCTCGGTGCCCATGACGGTCACGAACGGGAACCGGACCTCCGTGCCGCGCAGCCGGCCGGGCGCCTTGGCGTAGTAGTAGCCGTAGCGGTACTCGATCTCGGCGCCGAGGGCCCGCATCGCGTCGACGTGCAGGTCGACCGGCCGGCGCCCGATCCGGTCGCCGCCGGGGTTGCTGATGATGACCTCGCCGAAGCGCGCCAGGAGCGGCCCCAGGAGCATGAAGCTGGCGCGCATCTTGGCCGCCGCCTCGAGCGGCACGAACAGCCAGTCGACGTCGCCTGCCGAGACCTCGTAGGTGTTCGGGGCGGGATGGTCGACGACGACGCCGAGGTCGCGGAGGGTCTCGGTCATGACCCGCACGTCCTCGATCTCGGGGACGTTGGTGAGCCTGATCCGCTCGCCGGTGAGGGTCGCCGCGGCGAGCATCTTGAGGGCCGCGTTCTTGGCGCCACTCACGGGCACGCTGCCCTCGAGCGGGGCGCCGCCGGTCACGAGGAACCGCTCATGCCGGACCTTCGGGGGTTCGTACTCCCAGTGGAACGGCCTCGCATCAGCCATGTGAGGCCATCCTAGCCACGCCGCTAGCCGTGACGGCGCGGACCCTCGCGGTGGCGACGCTCGGCCACGCGGATCCGGAGGAGGGCGTGCTGGAGGGCGGCCCGGGCCGCGGCGAGGTCGGCACCTTCGTGGTAACCGGTCTCGAGGGCCCGCTCGGCCTCGCGGCGCGCCTCGTGGGCCCGTTCGAGGTCGATCTCGGACGCCATGTCGGCCAGCTCGGCCATGATGACGACCTTGTCCGGCCGGACCTGGACGAAGCCGCCCGCGATCGCGAACGACTCCTCGGTGCCGCCCTTCCGGAAGCGCAGCTCGCCGACCCCGAGCATCGCCAGGAGCGGCGCGTGGTGCGGCAGGATGCCGAGCTCGCCATCACTCCCTGGGACGTTCACCGAGTCGACGGTGTCGCGGTAGGCGAGCCGCTCAGGCGTGACGATCTCGAGGAGGAGCGGCATCAGCGGCGCCTCGCGGTCATGAGGCCAGCTTCGCGGCGTTGGCCTTCACGTCGTCGAAGTCGCCGGCGATGAAGAACGCCTGCTCGGGCATGGTGTCGCCCTCGCCCTCGAGGATGGCCTTGAACGACGCAACCGTGTCCTTGATCGGGACGTAGACCCCGGGCCGGCCGGTGAAGACCTCGGCCACGAAGAACGGCTGGCTCGCGAAGCGCTGCAGCCGCCGCGCCCGCGCGACCGTCGACTTGTCCTCTTCGGACAGCTCGTCGATGCCGAGGATCGCGATGATGTCCTGGAGGTCGCGATAGCGCTGGAGGACCCGCTGGGTCTCACGCGCGACGTCGTAGTGCTCCTGGCCGACGACGAGCGGGTCGAGGACCCGCGAGGTCGAGGTCAGCGGGTCGACCGCGGGGTAGATCCCGAGCTCGGCGATGTTCCGCTCGAGGCGGATCGTCGAGTCGAGGTGGGCGAAGGTCGTGGCCGGAGCCGGGTCGGTGTAGTCGTCGGCCGGCACGAAGACCGCCTGGAGCGAGGTGATCGAGCCCTTCTTCGTCGACGTGATCCGCTCCTGGAGGCCGGCCATCTCGGTCGCGAGGTTCGGCTGGTAGCCGACGGCCGAGGGCATCCGGCCCAGCAGCGCCGAGACCTCGGCCCCGGCCTGGGTGAACCGGAAGATGTTGTCGATGAACAGCAGGACATCGCGACCCTCGGCGTCGCGGAAGTACTCGGCCATCGTCAGGCCGGTCAGGCCGACCCGCTGGCGGGCGCCCGGCGGCTCGTTCATCTGGCCGAAGACGAAGGCCGTCTTGGCGATGACCCCCGAGTCGGTCATCTCCTTGATGAGGTCGTTGCCCTCGCGGCTACGCTCGCCGACGCCGGAGAACACCGATACGCCCGAGTGCTCCTGGGCGACGTTCCGGATGAGCTCCTGGATGATGACCGTCTTGCCCACGCCGGCACCGCCGAAGATCCCGACCTTGCCGCCCTTCTTGAACGGGCAGATGAGGTCGATGATCTTCAGGCCCGTCTCGAAGACCTCGACATCGGTCACCTGGTCCTCGAAGGCCGGCGGGTCACGGTGGATCGGGAGCGTGACCTCGGCCCTGACCGGGCCCTTGCCGTCGATCGGCCGGCCCAGGACGTCGAACACCCGGCCGAGGGTCACGTCGCCGACCGGGACGGTGATCGGGCCGCCGGTGTCGGTCGCCTTCGTGCCGCGCGGCAGGCCGTCGGTCGTCGTCATCGCGACCGAGCGGACCCAGTTGTTGCCGAGGTGCTGCTGGACCTCGCAGACGAGCGGGTCGTGGCCCTCGCGCTCGAGCTCGACGGCGTTGAAGATCGCGGGCAGCTTCCCGGCCGGGAACTCGATGTCCACGACCGGGCCGGTGATCTGGACGACCCGGCCGACTGCCGCGGGTGCCTTCGCCGTCGGGGCTGCGCTTGCCATCGTCGTGCGTCCTCCTGGTCTCGCGTCGCTCGCCGTCGCCGGGGTCAGCGGGCCCGGGCGCCGGTGGCGATCTCGATCATCTCGCGGGTGATGTTGGACTGCCGGACCTTGTTGTAGGCCAGCGTGTAGTCGTCGATGAGCTCCTCGGCGTTCTCGGTCGCGTTCTTCATCGCGACCATCCGGGACGACTCCTCGGAGGCCTTGGCCTCGAGGACCGCCTGGAAGATCCGCGTCGCGACGTAGCGCGGCACGAGCTGCTCCAGGACCGCGCCGGCGGCTGGCTCGAAGATGAACTGGTTGCCCGGGATGCCCTCGGTGTCCGCGGCCGGCTTGACCGGCAGCAGCGGCTCCATGACCTGCTTCTGGCTGAGGGTCGAGATGAAGCGCGTGTAGAGCAGGTCGATCCGACCGTAGTCGCCGGACAGGTAGTCCTCGGTCACCAGTCGGGCGAGCGGCAGGATGTCGGCGAATGTCGGGCGGTCGCCAAAGCCCGCGAAGTGGGCCT
>DATEZX010000366.1:0-2364 GCA_035255225.1 Candidatus Limnocylindrales bacterium | reverse complement strand
AGGCGTCGGGGCGCCCGGGGGCTCAGGGCCGTCGAGGATCTGCTTCACGATCGCGGTCATGGCCCCCGAGCCGGTCCCGAACGGGAATCGGGCGCGGAGCAGGCCGGCGCGATCGACGAGGAAGACGTCCGAGGTGTGGGTCATCGAGTAGCCGGCGGGATCGCCGGTGTCGACCCGAGCGTACTGGACGCCCCACGCGGTGGCCGTCGTCCGGATCTGGTCCACCGTACCGGTCAGGGCCTGATAGCCGCGGGCCAGGTATTTCACGTACTCCTGGAGCCAGGGCACGGTGTCCCGCGCCGGATCGATCGTCACGAACAGCGCCTTCACGTCCGGAGCGAGCGCGGTGATGACCTGGCCGACCAGCCCGACGGTCGCCGGGCAGACGTCCGGGCAGTGGGTGTAGCCGAACGACAGCAGCACGGCCTCGCCGCGGAGCGACGCCAGCGAGAACGGCTGGCCGTCACTGGCGGTCAGCTCGATCGGCGGCGCCTCGACGACGCCCGGGACGAGGAACGAGCCCGGCGACGGCGTGGGGCCGCCCGTTGCCGCGGGCGCGGGCGAGGACGGCGCGGGCGCACCGGCGCACGCCGCGACGATGAGAGCGACGGCGGCCAGGACGGGGACGCGGCGGCCGGCCATCGTCAGCCCGCCCGGACCTCCGCCTGGACGGTGATGACCCCGGCGTGCTGGAACTGCAGCCGGAGCTCGACCTTGTCTCCGGCCTTGGCGGACAACCCATCGATCATGAGGTGGAAGCCACCCGGCTCGAGGGTCACGGTGCCGCCGGCCGGGACGTGGATCGAGTCGACCGGGCTCATGCCGCTCATGCCCGAGGCGTCGGTCGTCGTCTTGTGGAGGGTGACCATGGCGCCCGACGGGATCGTCACGCCGGTCAGGATGTCGGCCTGCCCGGTGCCGTTGTCGACGACCAGGTAGCCGGCCGTCATGCCGCCGGCCATCGGCTCGCGGATCCAGGCGTCGTGGACGGTCATCGGGCCGGCCGTTGCCGCGCCGGCGCCGCACCCGGCGAGGAGCGCGGCGACGACCACCGACAGGGCGAGGAGGAGGCCCGGGGCCAGGCCGGCGATGGCGGGACGGCTAGGCGAGGATCGCCTTGACGATCGCATCGACGTGCTCCTTCTTCGGGACGACGACCAGCGTGTTGACCATCCCGAACATCCCGGAGACGCCCTCGACGTGCTGCAGGATGTGACAGTGGAACGCCCACACGCCCGGGCGATCCAGGGTGATGTTCACGTCGTACCGCTCGCCTGGGTTGACCCCGAGCGTGTCGCAGTCGAAGGCCGCGCCGCCGAGCGGGTAGCCGTCGCGGGCGACGACCTTCATCCGGTACCCGTGGCTGTGCCACGGATGCATCATCACGCCCTCGTTCATGAACCGGATGCGGACCGTCTCGCCGATCGCGCCGAGGACCGGCACCGTCGCCGGGAAGCCGTGACCGTTGATCGTGAAGCCACCGACGACGTCGTTGCTGATCCAGACGTACTCGCGGTCAAACCTGTCGGCGGCCGACGGGCGCTTCGGGGCGACGATCAAGGCGCCCAGAAGACCACGCCCGACCTGGTCGGTGGCGTTGTGGTGGGAGTGGTACATCAGCGAGCCGGGGCGGCTTGCGGTGAACTCGTACGTGTAGCTCTCGCCGGGCGCGAACGGCTTCTGGGTCACGAAGGGCACGCCGTCCTGGAAGAAGTCGTCGAACTCGACGCCGTGGAGGTGGACCGAGGTCGTCTCCTTGAGGTTGTTCGTGAAGATCGCGCGGACGCGATCGCCCTCGGTGACCCGGATCGTCGGGCCGGGCCACTGCTTGTTGTAGCCGAAGGCCGGGACCGTCGGCCTCATCTCATCGATCTTCTGGTCGATCTCGTCGATGGTGAGCCGGAAGACCTTCACCCCGCCATCGACCGTCGGGGTGAGTGGTGCCGTCGCATCGGTCAGGAACAGGTTCGGGACCTGGGCAAACGCCGGTTTCTGCTGGAGCTCGGGGTAGTCCTCGCTCGCCGCGAGCATGTCGGCGAGCTTCGCAAAGATCGCGTCGCCGTAGATTCCCTGGAGTGCCGGCGCGAGGTTGCCGAGGTAGCGGCGGACGACCGTTCGGGCGTCGATGTCGTGCTGGGTCCAGCCGGTCGGGATGTTGCCGCTCGGGACCGGGCTGCCGGATGGACCAGCACTCGCGGCTGCGCTCGCCGCCGGCGTCGCGGCCGTCGTCGGGAGGGGCGCGCCGCTAGCGTTCGGATTGAGGGTCGGGCCGTACGTCCAAGCCGGAGTCGCCACGGGCGTGCAGGCGGCGAGGGTCGCGGCGGCCAGTCCGCCGCCGGCGAGGGCGGCGCCGCGGAGGAAGCC
>DATEZX010000365.1:0-2325 GCA_035255225.1 Candidatus Limnocylindrales bacterium | reverse complement strand
AACCGGGCCCGACCCCGACGCGGGGGTCCCGTCGGCTGGAGGACCACCAGTCGCCGGCTCGCCGCCGGAGCCCGAGCGCACGGGCTGACCGCTGAGCCACGGCGGCGGTGCCGACCACGCGTGACCCGACCGTCGAGGTGGGCGATCCTCGACCAGTGGCGCGACATCGGCGTCGTCGCCGGTGTCGTCGATCGGCCCCTGGCCGGGCCGGGCCTTCGCCGCCTCGCGACGGGCCCAGTCCTGGAACGTCGGGCAGACCGGGAACGCCGAGGACAGGCAGTAGGCCTCCTGGTGGGCGAGGGCGCGTGGCGCGGGCGGCGCTTCGGCGAAGCAGCGATGTCGGTGATCGGGGCTCGTGGCGCGCTCGTCGCGATCGTCCTCGAAGGCCACGAAGGGGCAGGCCGGGGCGCCGCCGACGATCGGGAGCCCACGCTCGCTCATCGCCGGGATTCTACGCGGCGACCTCAGCCCTCAGGAACCTCCGGTCGCGGCCGCCTGCCAGCCTCCCTGCGGGTTCACGAGTGGCCGGGTCTCGAGGCCGAGCCAGTCGTCGATCCGCCAGCACAGGATCGGGGCGACGGCCCCGAAGTAGGCGTACGTCCCCCAGTAGCCGGCGAACAGGGTCACGAGATAGACCAGCGTGCCGGCGAGGATGACGCCGTCGAGGCCCCTGGCCCAGCGCAGGGTCAGGACGGCGGTCGCGCCACCGAGCACCAGGCGGAACGTATCGAAGACGTCCCGGGATGCGACCGAGCGGCGGACAGACTCGAACAGCTCGCCCAGCGACCAGTACGTGCTGGCGTGGACCGCGCCGGCCATCTGGAGGCTCTTCAGGAACGACCCGACGCCCCAGACGAGCAGGACCGGCGACCACAGGACGAGGGTTGCGCCCACGAGGGTTGCAGCCGTCGCCCAGCCGCCCCACACGACGAACGCCGGCGCCCACGCCGCGGCGTACGGCTTCAGCGCGATCGCGACCGCCAGCAGCAGCGCGCCGAGGACGGGCCGCCGGGCGGCGACGACGAACGCCCCGAGGAGCACCAGGCCGACGCTGGTGTCGTTCGAGCCGTCGCTCGCCGTCGCGACGAGGGTCGGCCCGAGGGCGTAGATCGCCAGCCCGAGCAGGCGTCCCCGGATGGCGAGCAGGGTGAGCACGATGCAGGACACGACGAGCTCGAGCTGCCAGCCGTTGGCCTGGACCGGGGCGTACCACAGCAGCGACAGCGGGCCGTACGGGAACGGCGCCCCGGGCGGGCGCGAGGCCGCGTAGCCGACGCCGTATGGATTGCCGCCGGCCAGGACCTGCTGGATCGCGGCGCTCGTGACGTCGAGGACGTCCGAGCCAGAGTGGATCATGACGGCGGCCCGCAGGCCGACGCCGATCACCAGCAGGACGCCGATCGCGATCGGGGCGACCTGCCAGCGCGCCGCGAGCAGGAGGACCACGCCGATCGCGACGAGGGTGCCGAGCGCCTCCGCGCCGGGCAGGTCAGTCCGAATCGCGAGGACGGCCGCGACGACGAGGGCGACCGCGACCGGGCGATCCATCAGCTGGGCATCGTAGGCGCTCGGGGTGGGTGTTTGACAGCCTTCGAGCGCCTCCCGAGACTCAACCGAACGACCCGCGATCGGAGCATCCCGACCAGCCAGCACCGTCGGAAGGAGACCCGATGTCCGCGTTCAGCCTCTTCACCCGCGCCCTCGTCGACGCCCTCGCCCCGAGGGTCGTCGCCCGGGCCCACTGCGACCTCCCGTGCGGCGTCTACGACCCCGAGCAGGCCCGCATCGAGGCCGAGTCCTGCTACCGGATCGTCGAGAAGTACGCTGCCAACGAGGACAAGGTCTTCCGCGCCCGCGCCCTCCACATCAAGGAGGACCGCGCCGACCTCGTGAAGCACCACCTCGACGTGCTGTGGCACGACTACTTCAAGCCCGAGCACCTCGAGAAGGTCCCGAACCTCCACGACCTGTTCTGGCAGGCCAACAAGCAGGTTTCGAAGGTCAAGGCCTCGACCGATCTCGCCGACGCCAAGCGGCTCCTCGAGCTCATCGACCAGGTCGATGCCGCCTGGAAGGCGACGGGCGGCCCCGAGAAGACGCGCGTCGCCGGCCGCCCCGGCTGAGGCTGGCGCTCGCGGATCCGGACGCCGGCCGGTGCCTCCCCGGGCACTCAGCCGTCGCGGGCCGTGGCGCGTCCGCGTCGAGGAGGCCTCGATGAGCCCGGCCATCGAGCCGGGCGACTGGCTGCTCGTCGACCCCACGACCCGGCGCTGGCCGCGGCCCGGGAGCGTCGTCGTCTTTCGCGAGCCCGACCGCGGCGAGCTC
>DATEZX010000364.1:0-3431 GCA_035255225.1 Candidatus Limnocylindrales bacterium | reverse complement strand
GTCCTCGCCGAGCCGAGGCCGGCCAGCGCCGGCGGCGCGGAGGAGGACGCCGTGTCGGTCGCCACCGCGGGCGAGGCCGGCGTCACCCAGGCGCTGCGACAGCTGGTGGCCCACCTCGCCCCGCCGTCGTACGTCGGCGTCCAGGCGTTCATCGCGCCCGACGCGTCCCGCGACGCGGCCATCGCGCGGCTGCGCGGCGCGATCGTCGACCACAGCCACTGCGCCACGACCGCCGGCTACGGGCCCCGCTTCCTGCACTCGACCGGCCAGCTCCACAAGGGTGGCCCGGCGACCGGCGTCTTCCTCCAGCTCACCGCGGACCACCCGATCGACCGGCCCATCCCGGGCTGGCCGTACACGTTCGGCCGGCTCATCGACGCCCAGGCCCGTGGCGACCGCGAGGCGCTGCGCGCTCACGGTCGGCGGGTCGTCCACCTCCACCTCGGGCCCGAGCTCGACGCCGACCTCGAGACCGTCGAGCGAGCCCTCCTCCAGGCCCTGCGCTGATCACCACGGAGGCGCGTGCAGATGCGGATCGGCTTCATCGGACTCGGCCGGATGGGCAGCAACATGGTCCGCCGGCTGCTCCGCGACGGGCACGAGATCGTGGCCTACAACCGGACCCCGGAGAAGACGAAGGAGATCGCCGGCGAGGGCGCCGAGGCGGCCTTCACGATCGCCGAGCTCGTCGCGAAGCTCGCCGCGCCCCGAACCGCCTGGATCATGGTCCCGGCCGGTGACGCCACCGAGGCGCAGATCGCCGAGCTGGTCCATCACCTCGAGCCCGGTGACACGATCGTCGACGGCGGCAACACCAACTTCCACGACGATGTCCGGCGCCACGCGATGCTCGCGAGGCACGGCATCCGGTACGTCGATGCCGGCGTGTCGGGCGGGATCTGGGGCCTCGCCAATGGCTTCTGCCTGATGGTCGGCGGCGAGCCGGAGGCGGTGTCGCCGCTCGAGCCGATCTTCCGCTCGCTCGCGCCCGCCGACGGCTACCTCCACGTCGGCGGCCCCGGCTCCGGGCACTACGTGAAGATGATCCACAACGGCATCGAGTACGGAATGATGCAGGCCTACGCCGAGGGCTTCGAGATCCTCCACTCGAGCGACTACAAGCTCGATTTGGCTGGCATCTCCGACCTCTGGAACCGCGGCTCGGTCGTCCGCTCGTGGCTGCTCGAGCTGGCCGCCCTGGCGTTCCGGGCGAATGGCCAGGACCTGGCCCACCTCAAGGGCTGGGTCGCCGACTCGGGCGAGGGGCGCTGGACGGTCCAGGAGGCGATGGACCACGATGTCCCGGCCCCGGTCATCACGCTCTCGCTCCAGACGCGCTTCCGGTCGCGCCAGGACGACTCCTACGGGGCCAAGGTCCTGGCCGCGCTCCGCAACGAGTTCGGCGGCCACGAGGTCAAGCCGGAGTAGGCCGTGACGACCACGCGCGATCCTGCGTCCCGCTCGCGCGCGGCGCCGCACCGTCACCCCAGCGCGGACGGGATGGTGCCGGCTCCCGCGGCCGGCGCGCGCTCGATCCGCGACGAGCGGCTCGCCCGCGAGGGCCGTCGCCATCGCCGGGCCGGCCAGGCCTCGGACTCGAACCCACTCCGCAAGGGCCTCCGCCTCGAGAAGGTCCCCGATCCGCATGTCCTGGTCCTGTTCGGCGCGACGGGCGACCTGTCCCACCGGAAGGTCTTCCCGGCCCTGGCCCAGCTGTGGCGGACGAACCTCCTGCCCCAGGATTGGATGCTGCTCGCGATCGGGCGGCGGCCCTTCGACGACGCGACGTTCCGGAACGAGGTCCGGGCCAGCCTCCACGAGAACTCTCGAGTCGCGCTCGAGCCCGCCGTCGAGCGCCAGTTCCTCGAGCGGATCGCCTACCACCGGGGCGACTTCGACGCGCCCGCGACGTACGACGCGCTCCTCGAGCGCCTGGCGGCCATCGACGTCGACCACGCGACGGCCGGCAACCGGCTGTTCTACCTGGCCACCCAACCCTCGGCCTTCCCGGCGATCGTGGCCCAGATCGGACGCTGCGGCCTCGACCACGAGGTCCACGGCGGCGGCTGGCGGCGGATCGTCATCGAGAAGCCGTTCGGGCGCGACCTCGACTCGGCCAGGAAGCTGAACCGCGAGGTCGGCAAGGTCTTCCGGGAGGCGCAGGTCTACCGGATCGACCACTACCTCGGCAAGGAGACCGTCCGGAACCTGCTGGTCTTCCGGTTCGCGAACGGGATCTTCGAGCCGCTGTGGAACCGCCGCTACGTCGACCACGTGCAGATCACGATGGCCGAGTCGATCGGCGTCGAGGAGCGGGGCTCGTTCTACGAGGAGACCGGCGCGGCCCGCGATGTCGTCCAGAACCACCTCCTGCAGCTCCTGAGCCTGGTCGCCATGGAGCCGCCGGCGACGTTCGATCCCGACGCCCTGCGCGACGAGAAGGTCAAGGTCATCCGGGCGATCGAGAGCCTCGACCGGGCCGGCGTCGAGCGGCACGTCGTGCGCGGCCAGTACGGGCCGGGCTGGGTCGCCGGCCAGCCGGTCAAGGGCTATCGGGAGGAGGCCGAGGTCGACGCGCGATCGGAGACCGAGACCTTCGTCGCGGCCCGGCTGCTCGTCGACGACTGGCGTTGGTCGGGCGTGCCGTTCTACCTCCGGACCGGCAAGCGCCTGCCGAAGCGGGCGACCGAGATCGCGATCCAGTTCCGCGAGGTGCCGCACCAGCTGTTCGCGACCGCCGAGAGCGACCCGGAGCCGAATCTCCTCGCCATCCGGATCCAGCCCGACGAGGGCATCGTCCTGCGCTTCGGCTCGAAGGTCCCCGGGTTGGGCCTCGACATCCGGACCGTCAACATGGACTTCACCTACGGCTCCGCGTTCTCGACCGACGCGCCGGAGGCCTACGAGACGCTCCTCCTCGACGCCATGCTCGGCGATGCCTCGCTGTTCACCCGGGCCGACGAGGTTGAGGCGGCGTGGGCCGCCGTCAGCCCGATCCTCGACGCCTGGCTCGACGGGCCGGGCCCGGTGTTCCCGAACTACGACGCCGGGACCTGGGGGCCGCCGGAGTCGGACCGTCTGCTCGACCGCGACGGCCGCCGCTGGCGGCGGATCTGAGCGTGGCCAGCCCGACCGCGGCCGGGACCGGCGGCTGGCTGGCCGGCACCGGCGAGCCCGGCCAGCCGGTGCTCCGCTGGTCGTCGCGGGCCCACTCGATCGACGAGATCCAGGAGGAGCTCGCGCGGATCTGGGCGACGATCTCGCTGGCCATGCCCGGCGACGACGGCGAGGAGCGCCGGGTCGCAGCCCGCAGCAGCGTCATGAACCTCGTCGTCGTCGCCGTGCGGGGCGAGACGGCGGAGCGGGCCGCGGCTGTCATCCACGGCCTCATGGGCCGCCACCCGTCGCGGACGATCATCGTCACCTCGGCC
>DATEZX010000363.1:0-2853 GCA_035255225.1 Candidatus Limnocylindrales bacterium | reverse complement strand
CGACGATGGGCGCCTGACGTACGCGAACGACTCAGCCCAGCCGATCGTCGCGGCCTGGGGCGCCTCGATCGGCGAGCTGCTTCCCGCCAAAGTGGCGCGGGCGCTTCGCGAATCTGCTGCGGCCGACCCGGCCGGCCGCGTCGAGGTCGCCAATGACGGGCGAACCTTCGCGGTCCTCGCCGTCCCGGTGCCGGACCTCGGCGTCTACAACCTCTACGGCACTGACGTCACGGCGAACAAGGTTGTCGAGCGGTTCCCGGCTCGGAACCCCCACCCAGTTCTTCGGATGTCACCTGCCGGCGAGCTGCTGTACGCGAATGACGCGAGCCGCCCGATCACCGCCGCCCTCGAGCTGACGATCGGAGCATCGCTGCCGGCGGACCTGCTCGCTGCCATCCAGACGAGGCTCGCCGGCGAATCGGCGCCGGCGCCCGAGGTGCCCGGTGTGGGCGGTCGAACCTATCGGATCAGCCCGGTCCTCATCCCGGGGTTCGACTTCGTCAACCTCTACGGCACCGACGTCACCGCCGAGAAGGCGATCGACAAGTTCCCGAATCAGAATCCCAACCCTGTCCTGCGCCTGACGCGCGACGGGCGAATGACGTACGCCAACCCCGCCAGCGCGCTCGTCCGAAAGGCGCTCCGGGCCGAGGTCGGGGACGAGCTCGACGCCGAGCTCTTCGCGGCGATCGTCGCGGCATCGGAGAACGCGACCGATCCGACCCTCGAGGTCGAGGCCGAGGGCACGATCTATCGGCTCCGAGTCGTCTCGGTCTACGAGTTCGACTCGGTCAACCTCTACGGCACGGACATCACCGCCGCCCGCCAGGTCGAGCGTCTCAATGCCGAGAACGAGGCGCTGCTCCTGAACATCCTCCCCCGCTCGATCGCGGAGCGGCTTCGGGCCGGCGAGACGATCATTGCCGACCGGTTCGAGGACATGGCTGTCCTGTTCGCCGACCTCGTCGGCTTCACGGAGCTGTCGTCGCGTCTCACGCCGAACGAGGTCGTCACGCTGCTGAATGAGGTCTTCACCCGCTGCGACCGGCTCGCCGATCGCTTCCGGCTCGAGAAGATCAAGACCGTCGGCGACGCCTACATGGTCATCGGCGGGTTGGGGACCGTCGACGGCTTCGATGCGAGCGCCCCCGCGACGCACGCCGATGACGTGGCCGACATGGGCCTGGCGATCATCGACGAGGTCGAGCGCCTGGGACGCGAGCGCGGGCTGCCGCTCCAGATCCGCGTCGGGATGCACGTCGGGCCGGCGGTTGCCGGCGTCATCGGCCTCAAGAAGTTCATCTACGACGTCTGGGGCGACACGGTGAACACGGCCAGCCGCATGGAATCGACGGGCGTGCCGGGTCGCTTCCAGGTGACCCCCGAAACGCAGGCCCGCCTGAAGGACGGCTTCGTCCTCGAGCCGCGCGGGCCGGTCGAGGTCAAGGGCAAGGGCGTCATCAACACGTGGTTCCTTGTCGGGCGAGAACCCGCCTGGCAGTCGACACCTGCACGGCGATCATCCCGACGTCCGTGAGCGCCCCGACCCGACCCGACCGCGCGATCCTCTTCGCATTCGCGGGCGTCGTCCTGTTCGGCGGCCTGAACACGATCGCGGTCAAGCAGACCGTCGCCGAGCTGGCCCCCGAGTGGGGCGCCGCGGTCCGGTTCATCGCTGCCGGCGTGATCTTCGCCGCGCTGACCCTCGTCCGCGGCCGGGCCTTCCCACGGGGGCGAGCGCTCGCCGGGGCGATGCTCTACGGCGCCGTCGGCTTCGGCCTCGCCTTCGGCTTCGTCTACCCGGCCCTGCGCGAGGTCCACGCTGGCACCGCAGCGGTGGTCCTCGCGCTGTCGCCCCTTGCCACCTACGGCCTCGCGGTGGCGCAACGCCAGGAGGCTTTCCGACCGCGGGCGCTGGTCGGGGCGCTTGTCGCGCTGGCCGGCGTCGGGCTGGTGTTCGTCGAACAGCTCGGGGCTGCGGTCCCCATCGGCGCGCTCCTGATGGTCGCGCTCGGGATGGCCTGTCTGTCCGAGGCCGGGATCATCGTGAAATGGGTGCCTCGCAGCGACCCGTTCGCGACGAACGCGGTAGCGATGCTCACCGGAGGCGTGCTGCTGCTCGTTGCCTCCCTGGCGCTCGGTGAGCCGCAGGCGCTCCCGACGCGGATGAGCACCTGGATCGCGCTGGGCTACATCACGGTCTTCGGCTCGGTCGTGATGTTCGGGCTCTACCTGTACGGGCTGACCCGCTGGAGCGCATCGGCGATGTCGTACTCGACGCTCCTGCTGCCCTTCGTGAGCGTCACGGTCGCGACGCTGCTCACCGGGGAGGACTTCTCGCTCGCATTCTTCGTCGGCGGCCTGGTCATGCTGGCCGGCGTGTACGTCGGGGCCTTCGGGTCGGGACGGCCCAGACCGTCGACGGCGACGAGCATGCCCGAGTGCCTGCCGGTCGACGACTGCGCCGCCGCGGTCCCGGCGCGCCGAGCCATCGGGCCGGCGACCGAGGGTTCCTCCTAGCCCGGATGGCCCACGCCGCAGCGGCGGCGAGCTGAGCCCGTCCGGGCTACCCTCGCCTCCACAGTGATCTCGTCCCCCACTGCCGCTGACGCCCCGGCCAGCCCCGCGATCCGCGTCCAGAACCTCACCAAGCGGTTCGGAGACCGTGTCGCGTTCGAGGACGTGACGTTCGACGTTGGGCAAGGCGAGGTGTTCGGGTTCCTGGGGCCCAACGGTGCCGGCAAGACGACGACGGTCCGAACGCTCGGGACCCTCCTCGCCCCGACCTCGGGCAACGCCGTCGTCGCCGGGATCCCGCTCGAGGCCGAGAACGGCGTCGAGATCCGTCGACGG
>DATEZX010000362.1:0-2236 GCA_035255225.1 Candidatus Limnocylindrales bacterium | reverse complement strand
ACCAGCGTGTCCTCGACCTGGATGATCAGGCGGCCGTCCTCGGCGGCCTCGTCGGGGAGGCGGAGGACGTCGCTGACCTCGGCGACACGGCCGCGGACGAACCGCGTGCCTTCCTCCTGCACCCGCTGGTAGAACTCGTCGAAGGCCTTCCCCGGCGCCCGGATGTCGATGTAGAACTCGTACACCTCGGCGTCGGTGTGCTCCCGCACCAGGTGCGCGAACTTCATGCTCTGCATGCAGCAGATCGCCGAGCAGTACTCGTTGTACTTCCTGTCCCGGCTGCCGACGCAGTGGATGATCCCGACCCTGCGGGGGACGGTCACGCCGTCGCGCAGGACGAGCTCGCCGCCCGTCGGACCGCTGGCGTTGCTCAGCCGCTCGAACTCGAGGCTGGTGAAGACGTTCGCGAAGCGGCCGTAGCCGTACTCCTCGACCCGGCGTGCGTCGAACGTCTCGAAGCCCGTCGCGAGGACGATGTTGCCGACCTGGACGGTCACCTCCTCGGGCTCCTGGTCCAGCCGGATCGCCTTCGGCGGGCAGAGCTTCTCGCACGCCTTGCACGTGCCCTTCTCGAAGTAGATGCAGTCCGCCGGATCGAGCACGGGGAACTTCGGCACGGCCTGCGGGAACGGCCGGTAGATCGCCTTGCGGTAGCCGACTCCGGCCTGGTAGGCGGTATCGACGACCTTGGCCGGGCACTTCTCCTCGCAGATCCCGCAGCCGGTGCAGGCGTCCGTGTCCACGTAGCGCGGCCGGTGCAGGATCTTGACGGTGAAGTTGCCGACGTAGCCCGAGACGTCGGTGACGTCGCTCCACGTGTGGAGGGTCACGTTCGGGTGGCTGCCCGCGGTGACCATCTTCGGGGTCAGGATGCAGGCGGCGCAGTCCAGCGTCGGGAAGGTCTTGTCGAACTGGGCCATGTGGCCGCCGATCGAGGGCTGTCGCTCGACGATGTGGACCGGGAACCCGGCGTCGGCGATCTCGAGTGCGGCAGAGATGCCGGCGATGCCGCCGCCGACGACCAGGGTCGCCTCGTTGATCGGCACGCGCAGCGGCTCGAGCGGGGCGTTCTCCATGATCCGCAGGACGCCGCCGGCGACGATCGCCTCCGCCTTCGCCGTCGCGGCGTCGCGATCCGTGTGGACCCACGAGACCTGCTCGCGGATGGACACGAGATCGCACATGTACGGGTTGAGCCCGGCCCGCTCGCACGCGCCCCGGAACGTCTTCTCGTGCATGTGCGGCGAGCAGGCCGCGACCACGACCCGATCGAGCCCGAGCTCGTGGACGTCGTTCTCGATGAGCTCCTGGCCGAGGCTCGAGCACATGAACGGGTAGTCGCGAGCGATCACGACGCCCTGGCCGCCCAGCCGAGCGGCCGCCCAGTCGCGGACCGCGGCAACGTCGACGGTGCCCGCGATGTTCGACCCGCAGTGGCAGACGTAGACGCCGATCCGAGGGGGCGAGCCGCCGGGCGCCGCGGCCCGGCTTGCGGGGCCGGACGCCCGGCTTGTGAGCCCCACGGTCCCGCCGGCTTGCCGTCGTCGCGTCGTCATCGGTCGACCTCGGCCGGAACCGGCATCGGCAGCCCCTGCGGGCGCCTGGCCCGCCTTCCCTCTCGCTCCCCGCGGGGCGTGCCGGATTCGTCCTCCGGCGGCACCGGGACCTCGATGCCGATGCGCTCGAGCGCGGCGCGAGCCGCCACGATCTCCGAGCCGATGCCCAGCGCCCGCGGCTCGCCGCCGAAGGCCAGGCCGATGAGCTGGGTGAAGAACAGGATCGGCATGTGGTAGCTGGTGCCGAAGTGATGGTTCATCTCGCCCTGGTAGGCATCGACGTTCATCTGGCACATGGGGCAGACCGTGGCCATCAGGTCGGCGCTCCGGCGGTCCGCCACGTCGACGAGGCGGCGGATGAGCTCGAACCCGGTGTCCGGGCTGACCTGGGTCATGTGGCCGCCACAGCACGCGGTCCGCAACGGGAAGTCGACGACCTCCGCGCCGAGCGAGGCGATGAGCCGGTCCAGCTCGTGGGGCTGCTCGTGGCGCGCCCAGCGCCCGTCGTAGTCCGGACGGGCGACGAGGCAGCCGAGGTAGGGCGCGACCCGCAGTCCGTGAAGCGGCCGGACCACGTGGCGCTCGATCTCGGCGAGCCCGACGTCCTCGATCAGGACCTCGAGCAGGTGGCGGACCTTCACGGCGCCGGGGGTGTAGTGCAGGTTGTCGGCGGCGAGGAC
>DATEZX010000361.1:0-5053 GCA_035255225.1 Candidatus Limnocylindrales bacterium | reverse complement strand
CGAGCGACCACGCCGCCGGGCCCGGATCGCTCGACTCGGAGGCGCTCGCTCATCTGCCCATGCTACGCGGCCCGATTCGGGTGGGTCGGAGGGCCCGGGCGGCAGGCCCCGAGATGAGGCACCCTGCCGCCATGCGCATCCTCCTCATCGGCGCGGGCGGCGTCGGCAGCGCCGTGGTCCCGATCGCCCTCCGTCGTGCCTTCTTCGACCAGCTCGTCGTCACCGACTACGACGAGGCCCGGGCGGGCGCCGCCGCGGCACGGGCCGCCGACCCGCGGGTCAACGCGGCTCGGATCGACGCCTCGAGCGCTGAGGCCGTGGCGGCCGCGATCCGGGAGCACCGGGCGACCCACGTCCTCAACGCGGTCGACCCGCGCTTCGTCATGCCGATCTTCGAGGGCTGCGCCGCCGCCGGGGCGACGTACCTCGACATGGCGATGTCGCTCTCGAAGCCGCACCCGAGCGAGCCATACGCGAAGAGCGGCGTCAAGCTCGGGGACGAGCAGTTCGCCGCGGCGGCCGAGTGGGAGGCGGCCGGGCGGCTGGCCCTCGTCGGCATCGGCGTCGAGCCAGGGTTGTCGGACGTGTTCGCTCGCTACGCCCAGGACCACCTCTTCTCGACGATCGAGGAGGTCGGCGTCCGCGACGGCGCGAACCTCACCGTCGACGGCTACGACTTCGCGCCGTCGTTCTCGATCTGGACGACGATCGAGGAGTGCCTCAACCCGCCGGTCGTCTGGGAGCGCGGCCGCGGCTGGTTCACGACCGAGCCGTTCAGCGAGCCCGAGACGTTCGACTTCCCGGAGGGCATCGGGCCCGTCGAGTGCGTCAACGTCGAGCACGAGGAGGTCCTCCTCGTCCCGCGCTGGGTGGACGCGCAGCGGGTCACCTTCAAGTACGGCCTGGGCGACGAGTTCATCGGCGTCCTCAAGACGCTCCACAAGCTCGGCCTCGACCGGACTGCGAAGGTCCGCGTCGGTGGCGTCGAGGTCTCACCGCGCGACGTCGTCGCCGCGGTCCTGCCCGACCCCGCGATGCTGGGCGACCGGATGCACGGCAAGACCTGTGCCGGCACCTGGGTCAAGGGCACCGGGGTGGATGGCCGGCCACGGGAGGTCTACCTGTACCACGTCGTCGACAACGCCTGGTCGATGGCCGAGTACGGCAGCCAGGCGGTGGTGTGGCAGACGGCGATCAACCCGGTTGTCGCGCTCGAGCTCCTCGCCCGCGGGACCTGGTTCGGAGTCGGCGTCCTGGGCCCCGAGGCGTTCGATCCGGTGCCGTTCCTGGACCTGCTGGTCCAGTACGGCTCGCCGTGGGGGATGCGCGAGGGCGGCTAGTCCGGACCCTGCCGGAGCGAGGGCGGCAGGACGTTGGCCCACGGTCCCAGCAGCGCGTCCCGATCGCTCGCTGAGAGCTCGTCCCAGAGGACGACCGCGACGACCGCTCGCTCCAGCGAGGCGAGGAAGCGCACGCGGTCCTCGGCCCGGTCAGGCAGCGACTGGAAGAGCATGAGCGTGTCGGTCAGCGTCATCCGGCGGGAGTAGGCGACCGTCGCCTCATCGATGAAGGCCGTGACGGCGGCCCGCACGGCCTGCCGACGGCGGGGGTCGCCGAGGCGGTCGAGGGCGTCGGCCTTGGCGGCCGCGACGGCCGGCTCGCCGCGGTCGGCCAGGCTCGCGTACATCGACGCGTCCAGCCGATCGAAGGCCGACGCGAACGCCGCGAGCCGGCGGCGCTCGTCGGCGCTCAGGCCATCGGCCGCGCTCACGAGGCGGAGCTCCCGACGCGGACCTCGTCGCCGACCGAGACGCGACCGGGCGTGGCGACCTCCCCGAGGACGCCGAACAGCGCCTGCCGCTTCGCGTTGAGCCCGCGGTAGGCGATGATCGCCCGGAGCGTGTCGAGATCCCGCTCGCCCGTGTCGGGGTCCTGGGTCGTGATGGCGCACCGGGCGTCGGCCTTGACGATCCCCAGCTCGGCGCTGCCGATCCCGATCCGCCGGCCGATCCAGGCGTCCTCCTCGTGGGCCTCGGCGCCGTCAACCTCGATGAGCATCCGGAACCGGCGACCGTCGATCGACGGCTGCCCGAGCTCCTGCGCGAGCCGCCGCAGCGAGCCGTCCGACAGGACGCTCACGGCATTCTTCACCTGGCCGTCCCGGCGACGCGTCCCGGCGGGCAGGTCGCAGCGAACGAGGCGGACCGGTCGACCGGCCAGGGGTTGGAGCGCGGCTGCCCATGGGCCGACGACGACGTGCCCGACCGCATGGCGCTCGTAGATGTCGACCGCGATCGGCTCGCCGAGCTCGGCGTCACCGTCGATGACCGCTCCGTCCGGGAAGGTCAGCCGGAGGCGCGTCGCCTCGGGGTTGGTCCACGACGAGACGCGGACCAGACGACCAGCTGTGATCCGATCGACCAGCTGCCCGTGTTCATCAGCAAGGTAGAAGCGGCGGTCCTCGAGGACGCCGGTCTCCGTCAGGTCGATCGACGGCGGGTGGAGCAGCCCGAGGCTCCGGACCGGGGCGATCGACAGGCGCGATACGCGAATCACCGCGCGTGAGTCCAGTAGACGTGCGCCACGTAGGGCAGCTCGATGGCCTCGCGACCGGCGGTGTCGGGGTCACCCGCGAGCAGGTCACGAACCTCATCGAGGACCGCCGCCCGACGATCGCCGGGCAATGCCGCGACGTAGCTGATCGACGCGACCCGATCGACGAACAGCTCGGCGCTGCCGCGCTGGACGGTCCCGTACGCGGCTTCCTCGAGTGGCCCGAACAGCGTGCTCCGCTCGAACGCCGCGCGCCACTCGGCGGTCCGGAAGCGGGGATGGCCGTCGTCGGCGCGGTCGATGATCTCGTTGAGCCGCTCGATCCACGGTCGCACCGGGTCGCGCGCCTGCCAGATGAGCCCCAGGCCGCCGCCCGGCCGGAGTGCCCGACGGATCTCGGGCAGGGCACGGTCGCCATCGAACCAGTGGAAGGCCTGGCCGACCGTGACCGCGTCGACCGACGCGTCCGCCAGCGGGATCGATTCGGCGGTGCCGTCGAGGATCTCGACCCCGGGCACTGCCTTCACGAACGCCCGGCGCATGCCCCCGACCGGCTCGACGGCGACGATCGCGGCCCCGGTCGCGAGCAGCATCCGGGTCAGCTTCCCGGTCCCCGCGGCGAGGTCGAGGACCCGCGATGCGGAGCCGATCCCGAGCTCGGCGATCAGGCGGTCGACCGCCTCGGGCGCGTATGCGGGTCGGCCGCGCTCGTAGGCCTCGGCCCCGGCCTGGAACCCCTTCGCCGCCGACGGATGAATGGCCATCGGGCCGCAGCGTAGCCCGCGGCGCTACATCCGGAAGACGCCGAACCTCGTCTCCGGGATCGGCGCGTGCACGGCCGCCTCGATCCCGATCGAGACCACCCGCCTCGTGTCGAGCGGATCGATGACCCCGTCATCCCACAGCCGGGCCGTCGCGAAGTACGGGCCGCCCTCGCGCTCGTACGTCTCGAGGATCGGTGCCTCGAAGGCGTCGCGCTCGGCGTCCGACGGCCACGCCCCGCCGGGCAGCGAGGCCTCGCGGACCGTCGACAGGACCCGCGCCGCCTGGGGGCCGCCCATGACGCTGATCCGCGCGCTCGGCCACGTCCACAGGAACCGCGGCGAGTACGCACGGCCGGCCATCGCATAGTTCCCGGCCCCGAAGCTGCCGCCGATCATGATCGTCAGCTTCGGCACGGCCGCCGTCGCCACCGCCGTCACGAGCTTGGCCCCGTCCTTGGCGATGCCGCCGGCCTCGTACTCGCGGCCGACCATGAAGCCGGTGATGTTCTGGAGGAACAGCAGCGGGATCCGCCGCTGCGCGGCGAGCTCGATGAAGTGGGCGCCCTTGAGCGACGAGCTGCTGAACAGGATGCCGTCGTTGGCCAGGATCCCGACGGGCCAGCCGTCGATGTGGGCGAAGCCGCACACGAGCGTCTCGCCGTACAGCGGCTTGAAGTCGTGGAAGCGGGAGCCGTCGACGATCCGGGCGATGAGCTCCCGGACCGGCACGCCACGCCGCGGATCCGCCGAGGCGGCGGCGTAGAGGTGCGCCCCGCCGTCGCGACCCTCGGGGTCGACGGCCGGCGCCTCGGGCTCGCGGCGATCCCACGGCGGGCTCGGCGGCTTCCGCTCCAGGTGGGCGACGATCGACCGGCCGAGCGCCAGGGCGTGCTCGTCGTCGAGGGCCTCGTGGTCGGCCACGCCCGAGACCCGGGCATGGACGTCGGCGCCCCCGAGCGTCTCGGCGTCGACGTCCTCGCCGGTCGCGGCCTTCACGAGCGGCGGCCCACCGAGGAAGATCGTGCCCGTGCCCTTGACGATGACGGTCTCGTCGGACATCGCCGGGACGTACGCCCCGCCGGCGGTGCTCGAGCCCATGACGAGCGCGATCTGGGGGATGCCGAGCGACGACATCCGGGCCTGGTTGTAGAAGATCCGGCCGAAGTGCTCGCGGTCCGGGAAGACGTCGGCCTGCAGCGGCAGGAAGGCCCCGCCGCTGTCGACCAGGTAGATGCACGGCAGGCGATTCTCGAGCGCGATCTCCTGCGCGCGGAGGTGCTTCTTCACGGTCATCGGGTAGTAGGTCCCGCCCTTGACGGTGGCGTCGTTGGCGACGATGACGCACAGCGTCCCCTCGACCTTCGCGATGCCAGTGACGATCCCGGCGCTCGGCGCCTCGTCGTCGTACAGGCCGCTGGCGGCAAGCGTGCTCAGCTCGAGGAAGGCGCCGCCCGGGTCGATGAGACGGTCGATCCGCTCCCGCACCGGCAGCTTGCCGCGCTCACGGTGGCGGGTGATCGACCGGTCGTCGCCGCCGGCCCCGCGCTCGGAGACCGCGGCGGTCCGCGCCCGCAGGTCGGCCACGAGCTGGTCCATCGCCGCCCGGTTCGCGGTCGCCTCCGCGCTCCCGGGATCGAGGCGGCTCCGCAGGACCGGCATGGCCGGAAGTGTACGAGCGGCGGGTCGCCCCTCAGCGGCGCCGGACGTGTCGGACGTGCCGGTCGGCCAGGGCCGTG
>DATEZX010000360.1:0-15961 GCA_035255225.1 Candidatus Limnocylindrales bacterium | reverse complement strand
TCGAGCCGGTCATCGACCTGATCCGCAACTACCTCGAGACCGACTACGACTTCCCGTCCGCGATCGAGGCGATGCGCCGCGACATCGAGGCGGCGTCGCGCGAGATCCTCGCCGGGCTCGACGGCGAGGCGCTCGAGGAGATGCGCGCCGCGAACGAGACGAACCTGCGGATGGCGCCGCTCACCCCGGACCATCACTTCTACATCGACCAGGGCGCCAACGCCCACGTCCGGCTCGTCCTGATCGCCCTCGGCGAGAGGCTCGTCGAGATGGGCGTCCTCGACCGCCCGGACGACGTCATCTACTTCCACTACAACGAGCTGCGGGCCTTCATCGGCAACCCGACCGGCATCGACGGTCGGGCGATCGTCGCGGCGGCCCGCGCCCAGCGCCAGGCCGCGGAGAAGGTCCGGCCGCGCGACTGGGTCGGCACCGTGACCGCCACCCAGCTCGCCTTCCCGTACCTCAACCTGTGGGGCTTCCCTGACAAGTTCTACCGCTCGAAGGAGCAGGAGGTCGGCAAGGTCAAGGGCATCGCCGGCTCGCCAGGTGTCGTCGAAGGCATCGCGCGGGTTGTCATGTCCGAGACCGAGTTCGACAGCCTCCAGGTCGGCGAGATCCTCGTCTGCGAGATGACGAACCCCGCCTGGCAGGTCCTGTACGGGAAGATCGTGGCTGTCGTCACCGACGCCGGCGGGACCGTGTCGCACCCGGCCGTTCTGGCCCGCGAGTACGGCATCCCGGCCGTTGTCGGCACGTCGGTCGCGACGACCCGGATCAAGACCGGCGACAAGCTCCGCGTCGACGGCGGCGCCGGCGTCGTGGAGATCCTCGAGACCGTGCCGACTCCCGCGCCGGCCCTCGCCGGCGTCGGGATGCGCGACTGAGCCAGGTTCGACGTGACCCCCCAGGAGGTCTCGCGCAGCGTCCTCAGCGACCAGGTCAAGGACCGCCTCCTCCAGGCGATCCTCGAGGGCCGCTACGCCCCCGGCGCCCGGATCGTCGAGACCCGGGTTGCCCGGGAGTTCGGGACGAGCCAGGCGCCCGTCCGCGAGGCGCTGCGCGACCTGGAGGGCCTCGGTGTCGTCGAGACGACCGCGTTCCGGGGAGCTCGCGTCCGCCGTCCCACGGCGGCCGAGCTCCTCGAGGCGTTCGCCGTCCGGGCCGAGCTGGAGTCGCTGGGCGCCCGCCTCGCGATCCCACGCCTCACGGACGCCGACCTCGCCGAGCTCGGCGGGTATGTCGCCGAGATGCAGACAGCGGCCGACTCCGGCGACGTCCACCGCGAGGCGATGGCCGACGCGTCGTTCCACGGCCGGATCGTCGAGCTCGCCAGCAACGCCACGCTGTCCCGCGTCTGGCGGACCCTCGAGCCGTTCCTGCGGACGTACATCACGATCGTCGCCCCCGGCGCGGACCGGCGACGGATCGCCGACCAGCACGGGCCGGTGCTCGACGCCCTTCGTCGGCGCGATCCGGAGCTCGTGACGCGCGTCCTGCACCAGCACTTCGACGAGGCCGCGGCCGGGCTCGCGAGCCACTGGCCGACCGAGCCCGTCGACGAGCTCGCCGCCGCACTCACCTGACGCTCGACCCTGCGGGAGGACTCCGTGACCGGCACGCTCCAGATCGCCGAGACGCTCCGCCTCACCGAGGAAATGGCCGCCGGCGCGGCACGGCTCCGTGTCGACGTCCACGGGACCGAGCCGTGCGAACACGTCCTCGACGACCTGAGCTTCCTCAACTACCGCCTCGCTGACGTGCGGATCACGCCCCAGCCGACGCTTTCCGAACCCGACATCGTGTGGCATCAGGGCGGCGAGAAGGCCATCGCCTACGACGGGCGGACCATGCGCTTTGACGGCCCGTGGCCGGCGGGCCCGATCCAGAAGGTCGTGGTGGCGATGCTGGCCCTGCGGATGGAGGCGGTCGGGCTGCACCCGTCCCACTCGTCCGCGGTCCGATACCGAGACCGCACGATCCTGTTCCTGGGCGGGGAGTCGAACCACGGCAAGTCGATGGGCCAGCTCGAGGCCTGCCGCCGCGGCGCCCTCCTCGTGTCGACCGAGACGACCGTCCTCGACGAAGCCGGGCGGGCGGTGGTGGGCTCGAAGTCGGCGTTCCTCAAGAAGCGCACCGAGGGTACCGAGCGGGCCGACAAGGCCGCACCCGAGCGCGGGGTGGAGAAGTTCTTCGGCGCGATGCCGACGTGGGAGGTCTGGGTCGAGCCGAGCGTCGTCGACCTCGTCGTCGTGCCGGCCATCGACGGCAATTTCGATCCGTCGATTGCCGAGATGATCCCGTTCGAGCGTCAGTTCCAGACCCTCCACTCGCTCCAGAACTACCTCCTCCTCAACGAGCTCCTGGCGCCCGGGATCCCGATGCCGCTGGTCGACAGCGACGGGCTCCGGCGAGCCAGGGCGGCGTTCGTCCAGCGCTTCTGCGAGCGGCCGTACTACTTCGTCCGGGCGGCCACGCCGCAGGTCCTGCTCGACGCCGTCGAGAGCGTGCTCTGAGGTCGCCGATGCAGCCGTTCACGTATGCCCGGCCGACGAGCCTCGCCGAGGCCGTCGGGCTGCTCGATCGCCATGGCGCGAGCGCCCGGCTCCTTGCCGGGGGCACCGACCTGATCATCCGGTTACGTGACGGGTCCCTCGAGGCATCGGTCGTCATCGACCTCAAGCACGTGGCCGAGCTGCAACCGGTCATCCGCGAGCGAGACGACGGCTGGCTCGTGATCCCGGCGACGAGCGTCATGACCGAGGTCATGGCCCATCCCCGGATCCGGCGTGACTACGAGGCGCTCGCCGAGGCGGCGGCGGTCGTGGGGTCAGTCCAGATCCGGAACCGGGCGACGCTCGGCGGCAACATCTGCAACGCCTCGCCGGCGGCGGACACCGCGCCACCGCTGCTCGTCTACGGTGCCGTGGTCGTCGTTGCGGGCCCGACCGGGACGCGCCGCCTCCCGCTCGACCAGTTCTTCGTCCGCTCGGGGGTCACGACGCTGGGCCGGGGCGAGCTCGTGACGGCGATCGAGCTCCCGCCGGCGTCGCTGCGCCGCGGAGCCGTCCACCTTCGCCGGTCCCGCCGTCGCGGGCACGATCTCGCGTCGGTGACGCTGTCCTGCGCCGTCGACGAGCGTGACGTCACCCGCCTCGCCTACGGCAGTGTCGGCCCCCGGCCCGTGCTCGCGGTCGACGAAACCGGCGTGCTGGCCGATCCCGACGCACCCGACGACGCCCGCCTGCCGGTCCTCGAGGCGATGCTCGACGAGGCGCGTCCGTCGCCCACGTCGATGCGCGCCGGGCCCGACTACCGCCTGGCGATGCTCCGGGTCCTCGCCCTTCGAGGCGTGCAGATCGCTCGCGATCGCCTTGCCGCGCAGGTCGTCCTCCGATGACCGTCCAGACCCGGGCCGCGGCCGTCATCCCGATCTCGGTGACCGTCAACGGCCGTGGCCGAACCCTCGAGGTCGCGGCCCACCACACGCTGCTCGAGGTCCTGCGGGACGACCTCGGCCTGACGGGCGCCAAGGAGTGCTGTCTCGTCGGCGAGTGCGGCGCCTGCACGGTGATCCTCGACGGGCGCACCGTCGACTCGTGCCTCGTCCTGGCCGTCGAGGCGGACGGAGGCGAGGTGACGACGGTCGAGGGCCTGGCGCCGGCCGGGGGGCTCGCCCCGCTCCAGGAGGCGTTCCTCGACCACGGGGCGGTCCAATGCGGCTACTGCACACCCGGCCAGCTCCTGGCGGCCAAGGCGCTCCTCGCGTCGAACCCGGATCCGACCCTCGGGGAGGTCCAGGAGGCGCTCGCCGGGAACCTGTGCCGGTGCGGCTGCTACTGGCAGATCGGGGAGGCGGTCCTCGCGACCGCCGAGGCAGCCCGGCGATGAGCGAGACGATGATCGGCGCGACTCCCCGGCGGGTCGGCGGCATCGGCCGAGTGACCGGCGGCCAGGAGTACGTCGCCGACCTGCACCTCCCGGGCGAGCTCCATGCCGCGCTCGTGACGGTGCCGGTCGCCCACGCCCGGATCCGGTCCATCGACGTCCGCGCGGCCGAGGCGCTCCCGGGAGTCCGCTTCGTCACGACGCCGGCGGACCTCCCTGACCCGATGCCGCGCTTCGGCCCCCAGTTCGTCGACCGGCCGGTCCTCGCGACCGGCGAGGTCCTGTACCACGGCGAGCCCGTCGCCGCCGTCGTTGCGGACAATCGCGAGACGGCCGAGGCGGCCGCGAGGCTCGTCCAGGTCGCGTACGACGAGCTGCCGGCCATCTTCACGGTCGCGGCCGCCCTGGCGCCCGACGCACCGCTCGTTCGCGACCCCGCGCTCCGGCCGAACGATCCCCTGGCGACGACGAACGTCCTCCGCGAGCACCCCATTGGCTGGGGTGAGGTCGACGCAGCGACCGCCGACCTCGTCATCGAGCACGACTACTCGTTCCCGATGGTCACCCACTTCGCGATCGAGCCGCACGCGGTCATCGCCGCGCCGGACGGCGACGGGCTCGTCGTCTGGAGCACGATCCAGCACCCGAACTGGCTCCAGAAGATCCTCGCGACGGTCCACCGACTGCCGCTCTCCAAGGTCCGCGTCATCGCGTTCGACCCGGGCGGCGGGTTCGGCGGGAAGCAGCACGCCAAGTACGAGCCGCTCGTGTCGTTCCTGGCACTTCGTGCCGGCCGGCCGGTTCGCCTGGTGCTCTCGCTCGAGGAGACCTTCCAGGCGGTCCGCCGCGCCTCGGCCGAGGTCCACGTCCGGACGGGCCTCCTCCACGACGGCACGATCGTCTTCCAGGACATCGAGGCGAACTACCTGATCGGCGCCTACGCCGACATCGCCGATCGCGTGGTCGGCAAGGGCAGCTATCCCGCCTGCGGGCCGTACCGCGTCCCGGCCGCCCGCATCCTCGCCCGCACGATCCTGTCGCACACCGTCCCATCGACCGCGATGCGGGGGTTCGGCAATCCGCAGGTCAACTGGGCCGTCGAGTCGAACCTGACCGAGGGCGCGATCGCTCTGGGGATCGATCCGCTCGAGCTGCGGCTCCGCAACCTCGCCCGCCGGGGGGAGGCATTCATCCCGTTCGACACCCCGGCGGACGGCGACTGGCAGCAGGCCGTCCGACGGGCGGCCGAGCTCGTGGGCTGGAACGAGCCCAAGGCTCCGGGCCGCGGCCGGGGCATCGCCGTCGGCATCAAGTCCGGGCCCACGACCGGCCTGTCGTACGCCTCCGTTCGCCTGCTGGCCGACGGCAGCGCCGTCGTCTCCGCCGCGACATCCGATATGGGTCAGGGCGCCCGAACGGTGTTCGCCCAGATCACCGCCCACGAGCTCGGCGTCCCGCTCGACTGGGTCACGGTCGTCATGGGCGACACCATCATCGTGCCCTACGACCAGCAGACCTCGGCCAGCCGTTCGACGGTCCTCATGGGCAACGC
This sequence comes from Candidatus Limnocylindrales bacterium, assembly GCA_035255225.1. Classification (GTDB taxonomy): domain Bacteria; phylum Chloroflexota; class Limnocylindria; order Limnocylindrales; family CSP1-4; genus UBA5189. The sequence continues at coordinate 10,521 of DATEZX010000360.1, read as the reverse complement.
GGTCCTCGCAGCCTGTCGCGACGTCCAGGCCAGGATCCGGGCAATGGCGGCCCGGCTCCATGCCGTCGAGGAAGCATCGGTCGTCGTGGACGCCGGGATCGTCCGCCTGCCTGACCGCGAGCTGACGGTCGTGGACGTCCTCAAGGCCGGGCTCGGGCGCATGGGCGGCGAGGTCGTCGGCAATGGCGAGGCTCGGAAGGACGACGAGCCGGGCCATCCGCTGGGCGGCAGCGCGGCGTTCTTCGAGTTCAACTGCACCGCCGTCGAGGCAGAGGTCGACGCGGACACCGGCGACGTGACGCTGACCCGCTACGCGACCGTGTCCGACGTCGGCCGCGCCATCAACCCGCTCCAGGTCCGAACCCAGGACGAGGGTGCCGCGATCCAGGCCCTCGGCCACACCCTGATGGAGCACTACATCTTCGACGGCGCCGGCCGGGTCCGGAACCTCGGAGCGATCGACTACCGCATCCCGACGAGCATGGACCTGCCGCTCGAGATCCACAGCGACATCGTCGAGAACGCCGACGGGCCGGGGCCGTACGGCGCGAAGGGTATGAGCGAGGGCGCCCTGCTGTGCGTATCGGCGGCGGTGGCCGCGGCCGTCCGCGACGCCTCGGGCGCGGTGATCCGCGACCTGCCGCTGACGCCCGAACGGGTGTGGCGCGCGCTCAATAGCGAGGCCCGCGTCGCGGTGGAGGCGGTGCGATGACTCCCACGGCACTTGACATCGGCCCGATCGGGCGCCAGACCGCCGACCAGGTCGTTGCGGCCGCGCGCCTCGTCCGCGAGGGCCGCCTGGTCTCGCTGGCTGCGACCCGCTATCCCGGCATGCCGCTGTTCCCCGGCCACCCCCCGTTCCAGGTCCTCAACTACCGGACGCCCCGCGGTATCCGGGTCACGGGGGCCCAGCCGTGGGGGCCGGTCAACGAGGCCGGCCTCGGCTACATGGCCGAGTACGTCATGGCGACCTCGCACTCGGGCGCCCATGTCGACGCCCTCGCCCACATGACGGTCGCCGACGACATGCACTGGTACGGCGGCGGGGCCGCCGACGCCCATCTCACCGACTTCGGGCCGAGCCATCTCGACGCCTCGGCGCTGCCACCGTTCTTCGCCCGCGGCGTCCTGCTCGACGCCGCCGGCCACCGCGACCTTCCCTGCCTGCCGAAGGGCTCGCCGATCGATGCCGCGGAGATGGAGGAGATGTGCCGCGCCCAGAGCGTCGAGGTCCGGCGCGGCGATGTCGTCGTGATCCGAACGGGGTACATGGGCCTGTGGCCCGACGCCGAGGCGATGGCCGCCCACAAGACCGCGGGCCCCGACCTCTCCGCAGCGCGATGGCTCCTCGAGCGCGGCGTCGTCGCGACGGGCACGGACACGGAGACCTACGAGGTCCAGCCGGCGCCCGACCCCGGGCCGTCCGGCAACCCGCAGCCGGTCCACACGCTGCTGCTGATCCAGAACGCCGTCTACCTCATGGAGAGCCTCGACCTCGAGGCCCTCGCCCGGGCGGGCGCCCACGAGTTCCTGTTCGTGGCCCTGCCGCTGAAGATCCGCGGCGCCACCGGCTCGATGGTCGATCCCGTGGCGGTGTTCTGAAGGAGGCCAGCAGATGACGGTCGTCGCCCCGGCAAGCCCGCAGACCGATCAGGCGCCGCCCGTGCCGGCGATGATGGATGCACTGGTGGTCCTCGAGCCGGGTCGCTTCGAGGTCCGCCAGGCCCCGGTGCCGCAGCCAGGTCCGAACGAGGTCCTGGCGCGCGTGCGCGCGGTCTCGATCTGCGGCACCGACGCTCATCTCATCCGCGGCGACTATCCGGGCTTCTGGCCGCCGGCATTCCCGTTCACCCCGGGCCATGAGTGGGCCGGCGAGATCGTGGCATTGGGACCCGGCGCGGAGCGCTTCTTCGCGATCGGCGATCGCGTCGCCGGCACGAGCCACGACGCCTGCGGCGTCTGCCAGAAGTGCGTCGAGGGCCGCTACAACCTGTGCGAGAACTACGGCCGCCCGGGCCTCCATCGCCAGTACGGCCACTCTGTCCAGGGCGTCGACGCGACGTACGCCACGCACGGCGTGAAGGCCGTCTTTCCCCTGCCGGCAGGACTGTCGTTCGAGCAGGGAGCGCTCATCGACCCGGCCTCGATCGCCCTCCACGTGGCGAACCGCGGGCAGGTCCGGCCCGGCGACACGGTGGCGATCACCGGTGGTGGCGCGATCGGCCTGCTGGCCGGCGACGCGGCCCTCGTCCGCGGGGCGGCGCGGGTCATCGTCGTCGAGGTCAACGCGCGCCGGCTCGCGAAGGCCGTCGAGCTGGGCTTCGAGGTGGTCGACGGTCGAGGCGACACGGTCGCCGACGTCCGGTCACGGACCGGCGGGCTCGGGGCCGACGTCGTCCTCGAGTGCGCCGGTGTCCCTGCGACCGTCGACGCCGCACTGCGGATGCTCCGCCGCGGTGGGCGGTGCGCCGCGGTCGGGATCCCGACGGTCGGCCTCGAGATCCCGATGCAGCGGCTCGTCCTCGACGAGCTTGAGCTGGTGGGTTGCCGGGCGACCGCCGGCGAGATGCGCCACGTCATGCCGCTCGTCGAGCAGGGCCGGATCCGGGTGAGCGAGCTGATCACGCATCGCTTCCCCCTGCGCGACTACGCGGCGGCCCTCGCGACGTTCAACGACCCGGCGAGCGGCGCGATCAAGATCGTCATCGCCCCCTGACCCGCCGCGAGCCCAGCGTGCCGTACGTCTACGACTCCGACCAGGCGCACGGCCGCTCCGCTGCCGAGGTCACGGCCCTCCTCGGCGGCAAGGCCGCGAACCTCGCGGTCATGGCCCACGACCTCGGCCTGCCGGTGCCACCGGCATTCACGGTCTCGACCGAGGCCTGCCGCGCATACCTCGCCGATGGATGGCCGGCGGCCCTGGACGATGAGCTCCGGCGCCACATGGCCCGGATCGAGGAGCAGGTCGGCCGGCGATTCGGCGATCCGGCCGACCCACTGCTCGTCAGCGTCCGGTCGGGCGCCCCGGTCTCGATGCCGGGGATGATGGACACGATCCTCAACCTCGGGCTGACCGACACCACGGCGGCGGGGCTGGCAGCGGCCTCGGGCGATGCCGGGTTCGCCGCGAGCTGCCGCGACCGGTTCGAGTCGATGTACCGCGACATTGTGGGCGAAGCCACGGTGCCGCAGGACCCGTGGGCCCAGCTCCGCGGTGCGATCGAGGCGGTCTTCAGGTCGTGGAACAGTGACCGCGCCCGCGCGTACCGGGAGCGGGAGGGGATCCCCGACGACCTCGGCACCGGGGTCACGGTCCAGGCCATGGTCTTCGGCAACCGATCGTCCGACTCGGCGACCGGAGTCCTGTTCACCCGCAACCCGGCCACCGGCGCCGACGAGCCCTACGGGGACGTCCTGTTCAGGGCCCAGGGCGAGGACGTCGTCGCGGGGACGCACGCCACCGAGCCGATCGCGGTCCTCGACGAGCGGCTGCCCGGCGTGGCGCGCGCCCTGCGGGCCGCGGCATCACGGCTCGAGCGGCACCATCGCGACCTCTGTGACATCGAGTTCACCATCGAGCGCGGCCGCCTCTGGCTCCTCCAGTGCCGGATCGGGAAGCGGAGCCCTCAGGCCGCGCTCCGAATCGCGGTCGACATGGCCGAGGCGCCGGACTTCCCGCTGACCCGGGCCGAGGCCGTCGAGCGCGTCCGCGCCTTCCTGGCGGACCCTCCGACGGTCGCGGCGTCGCCGGTCCATCGCCGCGTCCCGCTGGTCGTCGGCCTGCCGGCCTCGCCCGGCACGGCATCGGGCGAGATCGTCGTCACGCCCGAGGCGGCGATCGCCGCCGCGGCCGCGGCGCGGCCGGCGATCCTCGTCCGAGCCGAGACCTCGCCCGACGACGTCCGCGGGATGGCCGCCTCGGTCGGCATCGTCACCGCAACTGGCGGGCTGGCGAGCCACGCTGCCGTCGTGGCGCGTGGCTGGGGGATTCCGGCGGTCGTCGGCGCCGCCGGCATGACCGTCGGGCCGGCCTGGATCGAGGTCGACGGACGCCGCCTCGAGGCTGGTTCGCCGATCTCGCTCGACGGACAGAGCGGCGAGGTCTTCGAGGGCGTGGTCGAGCGGCCCGTCGTCGATGCCCCGGAGGTGGCGATCCTGCGTGGCTGGGCCCGGGAGCTCGGGATCGAGGTTCCGGGCCCGCGGCCGCGCGAGGCCCGGACCCCGTCGCCGGCGCTCGAGCTGCCTCCGACTCCGGCCCCGGCCGCCGGCGTCGGCATGGCGCCCACGACCGCGATCTCGCGCGACGACGCGCTCGTCGCGCTGCGCGTCAAGGGCTATGCCTCGGTCGACTCCCTCGCGACCGGCCTCTGCGTGCCGCCCGCGGTGGCGAGCTCCGTGCTCGCAGACCTGGTCGCCGACGGGCTCGCCGAGCAGGCGGCGGACGCGTACCGCCTGACGGCCGACGGCAAGGTGGCCGCGCAGGCCGCCGTCGAGCGGTCGGTCGCGCGCTGGGGCAGGGAGCGGGCAGGCGCGGCTCTCGAGGAGTTCGTGGTCCTGGATCGCCGGATGAAGGAGGCGGTCACCGCCTGGCAGGTCCGCACCGTCGACGGCCAGGAGGTCCTCAACGACCACGCCGACCCGGTTCACGATGCCCGAGTGCTCGGCGAGCTCGGCGCGCTCCACACCGCCGCCAGCGCATGGCTGGCGGGCCTCGCGACCGCCGCGCCACGCCTCGCCGCATACGCCGCGCGCCTCGACCGCGCGAATGCGGCGGCACAGGCCGGCGACACGCGCTACGTCGCCTCGCCCAGGGTCGACTCGTACCACGCGGCCTGGTTCGAGCTCCACGAGGACCTCATCCTGCACGCCGGCCGGACCCGAGCCGCCGAGGTCGCGGCAGGTCGGGCATGACGACGGCCTCGGGCCCCCGGCTGGCGGAGGCTGAGCCCGGGGCCGGCTCGGCGGGTGTCCTGACGGGCGTCCGGGTCGTCGTGACGGGCGCCTCGAGCGGGCTCGGTGCCCACGTCGTCCGCCTCCTCGTCGGCCGTGGAGCCCTCGTGGTCGGTGCCGCCCGGCGGGCAGATCGCCTGGCCGCCCTCGCGACCGAGGTTGCGGACGGCCCGGGTCGCCTCGTGACCTGCCCGACCGACGTCACCGACGACGACCAGGTCCGGCGGCTGGTCGCGACCGCTGAGCTCGAGCTCAGCGGCATCGACGCACTCGTCAACAACGCCGGCAGCGAGACCCAGGGACCGATCGAGAGCCTGCCGGACTCGGCCTTCGATTCGATGCTCGCGGCCAACGTCCGAAGCGTGTTCCTGTGCACCCGCGCGGCCCTGCCGGCCCTCCGCCGATCGCGCGGAATGGTGGTCAACGTCGGCTCGACGGTCGTCAGCCGCCCGCCCCGCGGGCGGTTCGGCTACGTAGCGAGCAAGGGCGCCGTCGAGGCGATGAGCCGAGCCCTGGCCGTCGATCTCGGAGCCGACCAGATCCGTGTCAACGTCATCCGGCCCGGGATCATCCCGTCCGAGCTGCGTGGCCTGACCGAAGCGGCAGAGCGAGCCCGCTTCGAGACCGGGATCACCTTCGGGAAGCAGGCGCTGAAGATCGTCGGTAATGGCCTCGACGTCGCGGAGGCCGTGGCCTGGCTCGTTGGACCGGGCGGCCGGTGGGTGACCAGGGCAGTCATCGACGTCGACGGGGGCTACGTCCTCGGGCTGGCCGACCTCGCCTGATCGACGCCTCCGACCCAGCCGCGGGAGGTCAGCGTCGCTCCGGCCCGGCGAGTCGTGGCACCTGGCCGGTCAGCTTGTCGTACAGGGCTGCGGCGTTGCGCTGCTGGATGTAGTCGAGCATGTAGCCCTGGCCGATGTCGACCGGGCCGAAGCGATCCCGGAAGTCGACCCGTGCGACCGTCTCGTCGCGACTCCAGCCGCTCGCGATCGCGCTGGCGACCGCAGCCTGCCACTCGAGGAGGTGGGCGCGCTGGACGTCCAGGTAGGCCTTCCCGACGACCGGCCCGTGCCCGGGCACGATCGTGTCCACGTCGAGGCTCCGGACCCGCTCCAGGGCCGCCAGCCACTGCTCGACGTCGGAGGTCATGAGCCACGTCTGGCAGCCGGAGAAGATCGTGTCGCCGGTGAAGACCAGTCGCTCCTCGGGAACGTGGACGGCGAGCTGGCCGGGCGTGTGGCCGGGCGTGTGGAGGCAATGGAACGTGTGGTCACCGACCCGGAGCGTCAGGTCGCCGGAGAACACGATCGTGCCCTTGTTCGGGTCCCGGTAGTACTCGTTCCGATCCGGCCACAGCGCCAACGCCGCCGAGTCGTCGAGGTCGGTGCCCCTGGCCTGGTCTCCGGGGACCGACTCGTACGCGTAGGCGAACGGGTCGAGCTCGGGATAGACGGTCATGAACCGTTCGTAGAGCTCCCGGTGATTGACGACCGCCCCGGCGCCCTTGAACCAATAGTTGCCGAAGATGTGGTCGACGTGGTGCTCGGTGTTGATGAGGTAGCGGATCGGGCCGTGCGCCTCGGCCTCCCGCCGCATCGCGACCGCGCGCGTCGGGAGCTGCGGCGTGTCGACGACCACGACTCCGTCCGAGGTCGCGACGAAGCTCGGGTTGCAGCCGCGCAGCTTCGTCGTCGTGTAGACGTTCGGTGTCACCCGCTCCATGAGCGCGACGGCTTCGAGCATCGGGTCTCCTTGGCGGCTACGGCGTCAGCGGCTCCTGCGTCAACGGCTACTGCGTTGCCGTGAGGCCGCCGTCGATCCCGAGGACCTGGCCGGTGATGAAGGCAGCGGCGTCCGAGCAGAGGAAGACGGCGGCGCCGACGAGGTCGGCCGTCGTACCGACCCGGCCGAGCGGGATCCGGCTGACGACCCCGGCCTTGAACGCCGGGTCATCGAGGAGCATGGCGACCTGCGGCGTGTCGACGAACGTCGGGGCGATGGCATTGACGGTGATGCCGTGCTTGGCCCACTCGGTCGCCCACTGCCGGGTCAGCGAGCTGATCGCGCCCTTGGCGGCCACGTACGCCGAGTAGCCGGCGTTGATCCCGAGCGATGCCCGGACCGAGCTGATGTTGAGGACCCGTCCGCCCCGGCCTCCGGCGATCATCGCCCGGACCGCGGCCTGCGTGGCGCACAGCGTGCTCCGGACGTTCAGGTCGAAGATCCAGTCCCAGGCGTCGCGCGGGTAGACCTCGGCGTCGAACAGGACCTTCCCAGCCCCGCCACCGACGGCATTGACGTGGATGTCGAGCCGACCGAACCGATCGAGTGCGCGGGCGACCATCCGATCGCAATCGGCCTCCCGTGTCACGTCGGCCGCGAGCGCGAGGACTTCCGAGCCCGCCAAGGCGAGCGGCGTCGTCGCCGCTTCGGCCCGATCCTCGGTCTGATCGACCACGACGACCCGTGCGCCGGCCGCGGCGAAGGCTCTGGCCATCGCGGCGCCGATCGCACCGCCGCCGCCCGCCACGAGCGCGACGCGCTCATCCAGGCGGAAGGTCGGGAGATCGGCTGACGACCGGGCCAGGGTCTTCGTGCCGCCGCCGGACTCGGTCCCGTGGTCAGGCATCACGAACTGCCTCCGGGACGCGGTGTCGGGTCAGGCGTCCGGCTCGGCAAGGTGCCGGACGGATCATCGATTATCGAGGATACGTCGGAGGAGCAGCCCAAGTCAACGTCGCGTGCCCGAGGTCCTCGTTGCGGTCCCAACCGAAACCGGTACAGTCAGCGTCCGTTTCCGACTCGGTGCCCGGCAAGGTACCGACGACCACCGAGGGGCGGTCCCAGTCGTTGTCGGGGCCTCGTGAGGAGCTGAGCGCCATGGGCATCCCGACGCGACCGGCGGGCGCTGGGCACGGACCGTCGTGACCATGACGGCTCGGGCCCTCGATCGATTTCGCTCGTCGTTCGACGGGGAGGTCGTCGTCCCCGGCGACCCGGACTATGACGGCGCGAGGCGGGTCTGGAGCGCGCTCTTCGACCGGCATCCAGCGCTCGTCGCGCGCCCGAAGACGGTCGCGGGCGTCGCCGCGGCCATCCGGTTCGCCCGGGAGTCGGACGTCCCGCTCGCGGTGCGGGCCGGCGGCCACAGCGTCACCGGCTTCTCGACCTGCGACGGCGGCCTCGTCATCGACCTGTCGTCGATGCGAGGCGTCACGGTCGACCCTGAGGCCAGGCTCGCTCGGGCGAGCGGCGGCGCCCTGCTGGCCGAGCTGGACCGGGCCGCCCAGCCGCGCGGCCTCGTCTGCCCCGTCGGGGTCGTCGGCCACACCGGCGTGGCCGGGCTGGCGCTCGGCGGCGGTGTCGGCCGGCTCCAGCGACGATTTGGCCTGACGCTCGACAATCTCGCCGCCGTCGAGCTCGTGACCGCCGATGGGCGGCTCGTCAGGGCGACCGAACGCGACGAGCCGGACCTGTTCTCGGCGATGCGCGGCGCCGGGCCGAACTTCGGGGTGGTCACCGCCCTCGAGTTCCGGCTGCACGCGTTCGGGCCCAACCTCGCACGCGGCTTCCGCGTCTACCGGCCAGGGGAGGCCCTGGTCATGTGGCAGGCCTTCCGCGACATCGCGCGAACGGCCCCCCGCGAGCTGGGGCTGTCATTCGTCGTCGGTCGCGCGGTCCCGGAGGCCGACTACCCGGCCGAGATCGCGGGCGGTCCGATCGTCGTCGTCGCGTTCAGCTACGCGGGCACCGAGGCCGCGGCGCTGGCCGCCGTGGCGCCGCTCGGCCGGGCCGCGGACCCGGTCATGGAAACCAGTGGCGAGAAGTCGTACCTCGAGATCCAGGGGACGTACGACGAGGCGTACGGCTGGGGCCAGCGGTACTACACGTGCGGCGGCTTCGCCGACGACCTCCAGCTCTCGACGATCGCCGCCCTCGTCGACCACGCCGTGACGGCGCCCGGCGACGGCAGCTTCACGGCCTCCCTGCAGGGCGGCGCGATCCGCGACGTTCCGGACGAGGCGACGGCCTACGCCGGCCGAAGGGCTGCCTTCCGGACGCTCGCCGAGGCCGGGTGGCAGGATCCCGGCGAGGATGCGGCGGCTTTCGACTGGTGTCGCCGAGCCATGGCGATCGCCGGACCCGAGGGTCTCGTCGGCCGATACGTGAACGAGGTCTTCGAGGACGGCACGGACCCGGCCACGATCTACGGACCGGACATCCTGCGGCACCTCGTCAGGGTGAAGCAGGCCTGGGACCCCGACAACGTCTTCCGGATGAACCACAACATCCGGCCGTAGGTTCGGGCCGCGCCATAGGATGTCCGCGTGGCGCAGCTCGTGGGGCCGCTCATCGCCCTGGCCGGCGTCGGCCTCGTCGGCGGACTGGTGCTCCTCGTCCGCGGGCTCGGCGACTACCGTCGGAAGCTGCGCATCGAGGGCTTCGGCAACGCCGCCAGCCGGTCCGTCGCCGTCGGCGAGAATCGCCTCGCGGGGACGATCGAGGCAGCCGAGCTCACCCTCATCTCGCCCCTCCAGAGCCGGCCCTGCGTCTACTACCGGGCCAGCGTTGACGCCGGCGATGGGCGGTCCCGGCGGCGCGTGTTCAACGAGGAGCGAGGCGTCGGCTTCCGCCTCCGCGACGCCAGCGGCGCGATTCGCGTCTTCCCGCGCGGCGCCCGCTGGGACGTCCCCGATGCCTGGTCCGCCGACAGCCTCCTCGGCGATCCAGCAGGCCTCGATCTGCGGGCCGGGCCGGCCACCCGATCGAGCATCGAGTCCCGCGACCAGGCGATCGCCGACCTCCTGACGGTGCATCGCCCGGAGGGGCCCGACGACCTTGGGGTGGTGGGTGGCGGCCGGCGGAGCTATCGCGAGGCGCGCCTGGCCGTTGGCGACGCCATCACGGTCATCGGCATGGTCCTGCCATTCGACCAGGTGCCCGACCCGACCGCGGCCGACGAGGAGTCGGGAGCGGCTGCGAGCGACGAGAGCGTCGACCCGGTCGTGGCGGCCGACCTGGCCGCGGCGCGGGCATCGAACGACCTGGCCGAGAGCGCGTCCGAGGCCTGGGGCAACGCGGCGATCGAAGGCTTCGGCATCGACCGGCCCGTCCGTGAGCCCATCCTGGATCCCGATGCCCGCCGGCCGCAGGTGGCGTCGACCGTCGAGGCCGAGGCCGCGCACCAGGCCTTCGACATCGCGGGCGAGACCCTGGTCATCGCGGCCGCGCCTGGCGTCCCGCTGCTCATCGCCGCGGGCACGCCTGCCACCGCCGAGTCGCGGAACGAGGGCCGGTTCCTGCTCGGCCTGCTTGGCGCGGCCCTGGCCGTCATCTCGGCCGTGGCCCTGGCGCTGCTCGTCACAGGCTCGCTGCGATGACCCGCGAGCTGGCCACCGCCGTGGCCTTCGGCGTCGTCCTGTTCCTTGCCATCGTGATCTTCCTCGGGGTCGTGACCTTCAATGCGCTGGTCGTGCTCCGGCAGCAGGTCGACAAGGCGTGGGCCAACATCGACGTCGCGCTCCGTCAGCGGCACGACGAGCTGCCGAGCCTGGTCGACGCGGTCCG